>JAZDNR010000034.1:0-14671 GCA_043799475.1 Parcubacteria group bacterium | reverse complement strand
TAATAAATGTAGAAGGGAAGGCATTGGGCTTCATCTTTGGAGCACCTCCGAAAATGGAGGACGACCTAACAACTTTCATGCACGGCATAGGCGAAAAAGTTGATAAGGGGCAAACTGTTTCTGCGGTTGATGGAGCTGTAGCAAAAATTGTGCTCCATTTAACAAGATATGCTTATTTAGGTTACGGATTTGCACGATCTTCTGACTACATAGCGGATATTTTGGAAAATAAGGCAAAATTGAAGCCGCTCACACAAGACAATGCAGCTTAAAGAATACCAACAAAAAACACTCGATCGGATCCAGCAGTATCTCAAACTGCTGGATGTTTGGCGCGCTAAAGCCAAAGCGCACCCGGACTTGATCGACGATTTTCCTGCTCGTGCCTGGAAAGAAGCCAATATCGGCCGTCCGTACCGCTCGCGCAAAAACGGACTGGGTCAACCGCTCCCTACATTCGCCCTCAAGATCCCCACTGGTGGCGGAAAGACGTTGCTCGCGGTTAAGGCCATCGACTTGATCAACACGACCTACCGCAAAAAGCGCACAGGGCTGGTGCTGTGGGTGGTGCCGACCAACCAGATCTTTGCACAAACGATCAAGAAGTTACGCGATCGCGAGGATCCCTATCGGCAACATCTCGATATCGCAAGTGGCGGCAGAACGCTGATCGTCAAAAAAGAAGACGGGTTTACGCCACAAGACGTTAGAGAAAACCTTGTTGTGCTTATGTTGATGCTCCCGTCGGCTAACCGGCAGCTCAAGGAGACTTTGCGCATGTTTAGAGATAATGGAGCTTACACTGAGTTTTTCCCGACAGAGGACGACCGTGCTGGTCACGAAAAACTACTTAAGCGTATCCCTAACCTGGATGTCTTTAGTGCAGAGACTGGCTTTTGGGGACGGCAGGTCAAGACATCTCTTGGAAATACATTGCGGCTCTTGCAGCCGCTGATCGTTTTGGACGAGGGTCACAAGGCCTACGGGACACTCGCGCAAAATACGTTGTTGGGGTTCAACCCGCTGATGATTGTGGAGCTATCCGCTACGCCACCCGAGCAGAGCAACAAATTGGTGGATGTGCGCGGGCGAGAACTTGATAACGAGGAGATGATCAAGCTCGATTTGCACCTGATCAACAAGACCAGTCCGGATTGGCACGACACGTTGCTTGCGAGTATCGACAAGCGCAATGCGCTCGAGAAAGCGGCTAAGCTCTATCGGGAGAGTACTGGGGTCTACATCCGGCCGATGGCGCTGATCCAGGTTGAACGCACCGGCAAAGAGCAGCGCGGCGGGAATCACATTCACTCGGAGGATGTGCGTGAGTACTTGATCAAGACGGCAGGAATCCCGGCCGAACAAATTGCGGTGGTCTCTGCGGAGCTAAAGGAGTTAAAGGATGAAGATGCCCGAGAGGGCGGTTTGCAGTCACCCGAGAGCCCCGTGCGCTACATCATCACCAAGCAGGCCTTGCAAGAGGGTTGGGACAATCCGTTTGCGTATGTTCTGACAATTTTGACTAATCCATCGTCAAAGACGGCGCTTACGCAGTTGGTCGGACGCATTTTGCGGCAGCCGTATGCGCGTAAGACCGGGGTTGAGGCCCTTGATGAGAGTTACGTGTTTACGTTTAGGCCCAATGCTAAAGCACTGATCGATGAAATTACAAAAGGCTTTGAGGCAGAAGGATTGGGGGACTTAGCGGCGCACATTGCAGCCGACGTTGGAGAGACGTCTTCCGGATCGCACCGCAAACGGAACGTTGCAATGCGCAGCAAGTTTAAAAAGGCTGCCCAACGAATTGTACTTCCGGTTTTTGCGATCAAGGATGGGGCCGGTTGGCGACCGATCGATTATGCGATGGATATTTTGTCGCGTGTGCCATGGGATGCGGTTGAGATTAAAAAGACCAAGGCGCTCAAATTGACCAAGGTCGATGGGAGCGGCACCGAGATCGAGTACGAGCTCGCCGATGAGGCGGACAAGCTGTTGCAACAAAAGACGGTCGCTAAGATCAACGACGGTGGGCTAGAGATCAACGATGCTTTTGTGGCGCGACACTTACTCGAGGTGGTCCCAAACCCCTGGATTGCACATGAGCTTGGACGCAAAGTAGTGGCTGCGTTGCTCAAGCACAACAGTAAGTCGATGGTTGCACAAAACCTAGTGTTTATAATTGAGTCGCTACGGACAGAGCTTTCTTACCAGCGCGATCTACTAGCCCAGGCTGAGTTCAAAAAGATGCTTAAGGCGGAAACGTTTCGATTTTTGGTGATTAGTAAAGAGCTCGGCTTTACGTTTTCAGACAAAGTGCAGGTCGAGCGCGATAATGTGCGGACACTTACGCAGAAAAATAATCAACCGTTGCAACGGAGTTTGTTCGACTTTATACCAGAGGATGAGTTCAATACGGTTGAGCGAGATGTGGCTTGGTACCTCGAGGACCAGGAGAAACTGTTGTTTTGGTTTAGAAATGCAGCCAAGCGCGATTATGCAATCCAAGGCTGGCAAAAGGGCAAGATTTACCCAGACTTTGTCTTTACTGAGGAGGGCGACAAGCGCGAGCTCGTTAAAAAAGTCTTTGTGGTTGAGACTAAAGGTCTGCACCTTAAAAACGAGGACACGGCCTACAAACAGTCGATGTTTGATCTTTGTAACCAATATGCAAAGCCTATCGCCTTGAATGCGCTCGGACTCAAGTTACGTTTACCCAAAATGCAATTTGAGGTGGTATATCAGGACGAGTGGCAAGCCAAGTTGAACGAGCTCCTCCAGCATGAATAATTTGCAATACCAGGATAGCAGAACAAGCACACTCCCACTCTTAGGCGCGATTGCGATCCAAGCGCTTGCTGATGGAAACTCCAAACGCGTCGCCAATGCCTTTGGCGAGGCCCTAGAAATACTGCGGCGGCAGGCCAAGAGCGTTCAGATCGCGCAAAAAATGGCCAAGAGCGAGCTTGGAATTAGCCTGGCCGATGCGCACGAGGAGTTTTATCTTGCCTGTCTTAACACTGCGCAGTACGAGCGCGCTCTTCAAGAATTGGACGCCCTCGAAGCGGTGCGATTTATCACGCCGAAAGACCACGAAGTTGATCGCGCAGAGCTGCTAACTCGGTCTGGTCAGCAACATGTGGCTGAGAATTTGTTGCAAGAACGTCTCTCCAAGAATATGCGCGATGTTGCTACCTACATTGCGCTCGGTGACATTTACTACGTTTGGCAATTGCAGGATGAGCGGCAAGATCATAAACGGGCCGAATTCTGGTACTACCAAGCTTATGATCTTGGACTAGCAAATATTGTGCCGGGGACAAAACATAAGACCGATAACGAAGATGCTGAGATGTTACTAGAGCGACTCGGTTCAGTCTGTATAGACAGGCTCCGCATGTACGCTCAAGAAAAATTACTTTGCCTGCTCGCTAGGCGACACATCGGCGATTGGCCCACCATCTACCAACTACGCGAGCAAGTGTATCGTACTGGTTACGATAGCGTACTCTTGAATCATCTCCAGAATCAGATCGCAAATCCAAATGAGAACATCTCTCAACAAAACCAGGACCTACAAGTGCTGACCAACTATTACAATTTGTTGCCTCAAAAATCTCTTGATGATCTTTCGCCATTTGAGATGCGGGCACACCTGCCGCCAGGCGAACACACGTGCCGCATCAAGCAGCAAATGTTGGAAGAGTATATGGCGGATCAGGCTGCAAATACTGATCAGGAGCAGTTGGCGGGAGCAGAGTTTTCGTCAGCGTTTAGTGCTTTTCAAGACCATTTTCTTAAGCAGGACGATCCGGTTACCGGTCATCGTCGAAACAAGCTTATTGAACGCGAGCACAAAAAAGCGGTCAGGGACTTTGAGTATGGCAAGTCACACTGGCTTGGGTTCTTGCGGTATCGTGATTCCGACGAACTCGATCAAGGCGAATAAGTCTGCGAGGCAAAGCGGATGACAAGCCTGATGAGTTCACCCAAAGTGAACGGCTTTGTGACGACGTATCCGGTTGCCGGCTCCAACGCGGTTGAGAAGCCGACTTACAAAGACGGCAAGGTCTGGATCAATAAAGAGCAGTACTTTGGCGATGTGCCGCAGGTGGCGTGGGAATTTTTTATTGGTGGGTACCAACCGGCACAAAAATGGCTCAAGGATCGCAAGGGGCGGGAACTGTCGTCCGATGCTATTGCGCACTATCAGCGGATTGTGAAGGTTCTGGTGGAGACGGATCGGGTGATGGGGGAGATTGATAAAGTCATGGCTTGGTAAACGTATGTCAGAAACACTTCCTGGACTTGCGCATTCACAGCGAGGCATCAGTTAAAAAAGTGGTAAAATAGAACCATGCACAAACTTCTCTCAATTTTTTCAGCGGCACTGCTTGTCTCTCTCACGCTCTCTCTCACGCTCAACGTAGTCCAACCCGCGCAGGCAGCGGGCGGGCCGGTTGATCTGGTGCGTCTGGCAGGTCCAGATCGTTTGCTTACTGCGGTCGACATTTCGCAAGAATCGTTCCCAGCCGACAACAGCGCCCAAGCCGTTTATCTTTACAACTCAGACAATCCCGTGGATGCCTTAGCAGCCGTACCGCTGACTGTGGCGCACCCCAACAACATTGGTCCACTTTTACCGGTCAAGGGAGGCCTAGAACTAACGGCAGAAGTACGGGCTGAACTAGATCGTGTGCTCTGTGACACGTGTATCGTTGAGGTGCTTGGTGGCATGGCAGCTATTTCGCAAACGGTCTTTGACTCGCTCGACAACGGCTCGTACTTTGTAGAGCGCATTGGAGGCAAAGACCGATTTGTTACAGCCGCAATTATTGCGGAACGCGTGCGTAGTGCAATTGCGCCTAACGTTCCGGACCTCTTTATCGTCAACGGTTACGCCATGGCTGACGCCTTGGCAATCGGTCCTTACGCTGGTAACTTTGATCCGGCTTACCAGACGCTTAGCGAAGCCGGCGGCGTAGTTCTCTTTACCTATGAAGATGCGGTCCCAACTGAAACACTCGATTTTATTGACGGCCAGTCGGGCGGTTTTATCAGCTTAGTTGGTGGCCCCGCCGTACTCGACGAGTCGATCGGCGCGATGCTTAGTCAGCGTCACTACTCGGGATCCTCCAGCAACTACGGGCGCTTTGGCGGTGCTAATCGTTACTTTACTGCTCAAATGATTGCGGCAGCGTTCACCATTAACAACGGAGCGCTGGCTAACTATGGGGTGGGCTTAGCCAACGGAGAGACCATGGTGGATGCCTTACCGGCTGGTCCTTTGCTCGCCCGAAGTGTCCGTCCTCTGTTACTTACTGACTCGGGTGAAAATCTTAATTGTGCCGCGGCCCAGTATCTCGAGCAGCATCAAAATCAGCTTAAAGATGGCTACATTTTTGGCGGAACAGCGGTGGTGACTAACACGGCTGAGCAGCAGGCCGAGGCACTCCTCAACCAACTCACCAACGCCTCTAATCTAGGTTGCTAGGGAGAACGCTGACAGCTAGCCACTCATCGCGTTTTTAAGGCTATCTTAAGCCAATTTATTGGGTTGGTTCTCCCGGCAAATTTGCTTGCAACCAGGGAGTTTTTTTGCTAGTTTTTGAGAGTTGAATGGTAGCCAAAAAAACAGCCAAAAAGGCCTCGGCTAAGCCTAGCGGAGGAGCAAAAAAGAGTCGCAACAAAGCGGTCTATGGGGCCGAGCAAATTCAGGTTTTAACCGGGCTCGAACCAGTCCGCCGGCGGCCAGGAATGTTTATCGGTTCAACCGGGATTGAGGGGTTGCACCATTTGGTTTGGGAGGTCGTCGACAACTCAATCGACGAGGCCATGGCGGGTTTTGCCAGCGATATCACAGTAACGCTGCTCCCCAAAAATCAGGTCTTAGTGGAGGACAACGGTCGGGGCATCCCGGTCGAGCGCCACAAGGCCACTAAAAAATCGACTCTCGAGACGGTTCTGACTATCTTACATGCCGGAGGCAAATTTGGCGGTGAGGCGGCGGGCTACAAAGTCTCGGGCGGCTTGCACGGTGTGGGTGTCTCGGTCGTTAACGCTCTCTCAATCTACCTTAAAGCTGAGGTCAAACGCGAGGGCAAACGTTGGATGCAGGAGTACGCGCGTGGCAAACCTAAAGGAAATGTCAAAGCGGTTGGACCGGCCCGTGGGACTGGCACGGCGATCACGTTTCAACCGGATCCTGAGGTCTTTGACACGCTCGACTTTAACTGGAAAAAAATTATCGATCACTTACGACAACAGGCCTATCTCAATAAGGGCGTGCGTATCACTGTAAAGGATGAGCGCGAGATGGAGGTGCGTAAGCGGCCGGATGCCACTGGCAAAAAGTTTGAACCCGCCGTCAACGAACCCTGGCCGTCCAAGTTTGTTTTTTACTTTGAGGGTGGGATTAAGGCTTACGTGCGCAACCTGGTACGCAATAACGACCCGATCCACGACAACATTTTTTACGTCAGCAAACAGCATGAGCACATGGAGATCGAGATTGCGTTGCAGTACACGGATGACTTTAATATTCAGGAGTATTCCTTTGCTAACACTATTCACACCATCGATGGAGGCTCGCATTTGGCGGGTTTTCGCAAAGCTCTCACGCGCGTTCTCAATAATTACGCCCGTAAAAATAAATTGCTTAAAGAAAAAGAGGAGAACCTCTCGGGTGATGACGTACGTGAGGGTTTGACCGCGATTCTTTCGATTAAGTTGCCTAACCCGCAATTTGAGGGGCAGACCAAAGGTAAACTCGGCAACCCGGAGGCACGCACGGCAGTCGAGGCTGTGCTGGGTGCCGCGCTTGAGGAGTTTTTGGAAAAGTTTCCTACGGATGCTAAGCGGATTATTGGTAAGGCCTCGTTGGCGGCACGGGCGCGTGAGGCCGCCAAGGCGGCGCGCGAGACGGTCATCCGCAAGGGTTTGCTCGAGGGACTGACTCTGCCGGGTAAACTGGCCGACTGTAGCTCGCGAGAGCCCGCGGAATGTGAGCTCTATTTAGTCGAGGGCGATTCGGCTGGAGGTTGTTTTTCTGGCAACACTAAAGTCGCACTCACTGATGGCCGCAACCTCAGTTTTGTTGAACTTGAAAAAGAGTGGAAAGCCGGAAAGCGGAACTACTGTTACACGATTAAAGACGGTGAACAGACAACTGCTCCTATTATTGATGTAAGACGCACCAAAAAGAACGCAAGTGTCGTACGCGTTATTCTTGATGATGCTTCAGAAATCACGTGCACACCCGATCATCTTTTTATATCGCGCTCCGGCGACTATACCGCGGCAGAACAATTGCAGCCTGGAGATTCTCTTAAACGAATAGTCTCCGTAAAAGATGCAAAAAATCTGCAGAGAGAGGTCGTATTTAACCACAAGGTTGAAAACGTTTACCGTCTTAAAGATAAAATAGATGTCTACGACCTGGAGGTGCCTGAGACCCACAATTTCGCTCTCGCTGCCGGTGTTTTTGTTCATAACTCAGCAAAACAGGGACGTGAGCGTAAATTCCAGGCCATTCTCCCGCTCAAGGGTAAGATCCTCAACGTCGAGCGTGCGCGACTCGACAAGATTTTACAATTCAACGAAATCAAAAACCTGATCATCGCGCTCGGCACCGGGATCGGCGAACAGATGGACCTCGGCAGCCTGCGCTACCACCGCATTATTTTAATGAGTGATGCTGATGTTGATGGCGCGCACATCCGCACACTGCTCCTGACCTTCTTTTACCGCTACTTTCCGGCCATTATCGAAAACGGCTACCTCTATATCGCCCAGCCGCCGCTTTTTAAGCTCAGCATGGGCAAGGAGTCGCGCTACGCCTTTAGTGATGAGGAGCGCGACAAGATCGTCAAAGAGTTTGAGTCACTGGTCAAGTTGCGCGCCAAGTCCAAACCCGCCAAAGTCAAAATCGCGAAGAGTGCCGGTGTGCCGGCTGTTCCAGGCACTGCCGAACAAGCGGGCGAACTCTCCGGCACCGGTGTTGGCCAAGAGGTTGCGGTCGGCGGCCAAACCGGACCCAAGATTAACATTCAACGCTACAAGGGTCTTGGTGAAATGAACCCCCGGCAGCTCTGGGAGACCACCATGGATCCTAAGGTGCGTACGCTGCTCAAGGTTACCGTAGAGGAGGCCGAGCGTGCTGATGAGGTCTTTGAGACACTTATGGGCGCAGAGGTGGCACCCCGCAAAAAGTTCATCCAGACGCACGCTAAACGTGTCAAAAACTTGGATATTTAGTATAGTGTTATATCCATGGGACTTAAGGACCGTCTAGATCAACTACGTAAGGGGGCCGCGGGAGAACCGCGCGCGGCTGCTACGCAGCCGCGCGAAAAACGCGAACGGGTCGGTCCGCTTACGTTTCTCAAACAAATGCGTGAGGAACTCAGCAAAGTGAGTTGGCCCAAGCGCCAGGCAGTGGTGCGAGGGACAGTTCAAGTTTTGATCGTCTCAGCGATTTTTGTGGTGTTGCTTGGTAGTGTGGACTTAGGATTGCAGTCAGGACTTAAAAAACTGATCGCGAGCCAAGAGCAAGATGTCAGCACAGAGTCGACTGATACGCTGCCAACAACCCCAACCGAATAGCAATGGATCAAGTTGCTGCGATGCAAACTCCAAAATCAGTCCGACGCCGGCTTACTAAACTTACCAAAAAAAATATTATTGTGGCGGCCATTGTAGTTCTCCTAGCGGCGGCGATTGGGTATTTACTTTGGCAAAATTACCAATTACGTAGTCCGGAGGGTCAGCAGCGTGCCACTGAGCGTGCTAACCAAAGTCTTATCCAGGAGGTCAGTTCTAAAATATTACTGCCGAGTGACCAAACGCCAACAATCGCGACCATTACTAATGTGGATGAACTACGCAAGGTCAACGAGAACTTTTACAAAGAGGCACAAAATGGCGATCAGATTTTGTTTTATTCGACGCGCGCCGTGATCTACCGCAAAGGCGATGGCAAGATCATCAACGTAGCGCCCGTGACTCTCAACCCCTCCGACCAAAAGGGAACCGACCAGGCCGAGGAGTAAGTAGCTGCAGGATCACTGGTCAGATGGCTCCGCTTTTTTACCTGGCAGAACTTCGACGGGCTCGAACAGTGGGCACGCTACCTGGTCGAACGCAAGCTAGTGACGATCCGCGGCTTGGTTGACGAGAGTCTGGCTTTCTTGATTGGGCCTAAGTCCAACCACTAGCAAGTGTCCGCGTTAAGGGGGAGAAGAGATGCACGAGCCTTGCGTTGTCGACGCAGGGCTTGTTTTTATTATTTTGATTTACTGGCACCTGCGCGCCAGGCTCCCGACAAATGAACTATCACCATCTCTAGATTGCCACCAAAATCTTCGAGGTCGGTCCTCGCCGATTTGGGTTGCCTGGCCAGAGTGTTGTTAGTTCCACACGTGCATATGTGTGCCACAAGTCTTAACTAAGATGCCCACGCCTACACCGGCCTCAACGTCCCGGCAAAGACCTGCCAAGCCAGCAGTGACTTGGCAACCAGGCTCAAAATAATGTAGGTCCGCTCGCCATAGAGATAATCTCTCCATGGTCCAATCTTTTTGTATTGCAGCACCATATTGATCGCAAACAGGTTAAAAAAGACAAAGATCGACACAAAAATCCAGTACACAAAGGTCGGCACTTGGCTACCGGCGCCTGTACCACTACCGGCACCTGCCAAGTAAATTGCGACCGCGATCCACGGCCCGAGCCCTGCCAGCGACCCAAACCAAAATGACGTCCAATTAGTCCGGCGAGTCGACTGGTTATGCAACTCCATCATGAGTCCAAACAAGATCATGCAGGCATTGAGGAGTGCAATCATTAGCAATAAGACGCCGTCGTAAATCCCCACCAACATCGCGATCACCACGATCATCACGGATGAACTCAACGAGTACTCGATCCAGCGCGCAAAGTTGATCCCGCGCGAGAGGTTGCGGGTGTACCACTCAAAGGCCATCGGCAAAGAGACGACTAGGTGTGCCACGGCCGACAAAAAGAAAAACACCGCAACGAGTGGGCCGATGGGTAGTTCAAAATGGGTCTCGAGTATCGGTAGCAAGCGTTGCTGCACCGTGTCAAACTGCACAAACGAGCTCGTCACCGGCAAGGCAAAGTCGGTCGTCAGTAGCAGTACGGCCGCGCCCTGCACCGCATGCAGCACAAACATGACCAGGTTGAACAGACGTAGTCGCATAAACGTAATTTTGCTCGCCATGGTTCTCCTTTTATGTGGGTAAGTGCTGTTAGCCTATCATTTTGGTGCGCTGAATGGCAGAGCACGCTTTACTAGGGTAACTAGCGGGCGTAGTGTTTCTGCATGCCAACCCCAGCCGACCTCACAAAAACCATAACCTCCCTCGCCCACGACGTCTACCGCCACCTCGGCTCCGGCTTTGACGAAAAAGTGTACGAAAACGCTAAGCCCCGCGGCCTGCGCCTGGCCAAAATCCCATACCAAGCCCAAAAAGTCGTCGAGCTTACCTACAAAGACCACTACGTCGGCGAGGGCTACCCCGACCTCATCGTCGGCGCTGTCCAGCACCGCCTCATCCTCGAGCTCAAAGCTATGCTAAATGGCGCCCACCGCATCCTCGGGCTGAACCACGGACTCCTGATCAACTTTCAGGCGCCAGGGCAGAACACGAAGGGGAGGACGAAATTAGAGATTAGGCACGTAAGGCCATGACAAACTTGGCGACCGTTTTCTTTTTGTTATCAGGACTGGCTGCTGTTTTGCTGATTATTGGGCTCATCCAGCCCCGCGCCTTTGCAAAGTTATTTAAAGGTCGAGCCACTCGCGGTAGAGCGGGGCTTTTGTTTGGTTCAGCGGCACTTTTCCTTTTTGTTGTGTTCTTATTTTTGGGCATTCGAGGTACCGCGGGAGATGATACTCAAGGCACTTCAATTGATTCGGAAGTAGCTGGTGATACTGCGAATAGTAACGAAATACCGTCTAATGAACCTGCAAAAGAACCGGAACTACCACAATACGAGGTTCTAAAGCATGAGGAGACAGGTGGCACCGAGAGATGGATTAACGTCGCGCTTTTTGCGGAGAGCCAAGATCAGGAGTTACTTAAGCAAATGGCGTTCAAGTATCGCCGGGAAAAATGTGATATTCAGTGCAACATTGAGATTTGGGATAACCGTGAGGCTTTTGATGCGTCACAAAAGTACGACCAACTTGTAAGCGAGTGGAAGTTTGACGAAGCCGATATTGTCAAATGTGACACCGAGGTTCTTCGCGAGAATCATCTCGTCGGTTATACGACATTATTTACGCCTGACGAGTGGGATCCATATCCCATAAAGGATGATGAGCGTGACCCGCTTTGCACTTGAGCAAGCCCGCTCAGCGGCGTAGTGTTGCGTTATGCCAATTCTGAGCACGAGAACTCCGGACCTAGCGAGCACAAAACCATGGATGCCGCGATCTTAGTACGTGATGCAGTTAACCGCTATAAATTGCGGAGCGTAGGCAGCGCTAGCCACCCAGTTTCGCAAGGGGCTTTTTCATCTGACGGTATTCGACAGCGTTTATTGCCACGATATGTAGCATGTTCGCTGAAACTCATGGCTGCATCAGATCGAATGGCGCACGCTACGCTGTCACTCAAGTACTTCAATGGTGGTGTCCACCTGTGCGGACACGAGAAAGTTTCTCCAGAATTTCAAAAGTTATACTTTGCTACCGTTGCTATAGACGGACTAAATTCTTTTATTGATATTTTGGAACAGGCTATCGAACGAGTTTATGGAGTCACTGATTTTAAAAAGTTGCCAGAAGATGTCGTGGGGAAAATAAACAACATTAAGGAATCAGGCCCTTATAAGAAGATCAATGGCTATTGGAATCAAAACAAACACACTGGCAGCGACCAAATCCCCCAGAGCGCAAAGCTATATCGTGATAAAGTCACATTCAAACCTCTCCAACGTGATATTGATGTCGAGGTTTCCGACTGCGAGAGTTTTGTACAATTAGTTGCGGACCAAGTGGTCCCCCTGATGGATAATCTCCCACCCAAACCAAAAAGCTAATGCCCACCCTCCACTTCAAAGGAAAATCTTTCGTCCAGAACCACCACCTCGCGGTCCCGTACCACGAACTGGTTCCAAACAAATCCAAAAGTCTCACCAAAAAAGTCAGCCTGCACGACAACCTGATCATCCACGGCGACAACCTCAGAGCACTCAAGGCACTCCTCCCGACCTATGCCAGCAAGATCAAGTGCATCTATATCGACCCACCATATAACACCGGAAACGAACACTGGGCCTACAACGACAATGTTAATTCGCCGATGATGCAGGAGTGGCTCGGCAAGGTGGTCGATCGCGAGGACCTCACCCGTCATGACAAGTGGCTCTGCATGATGATGCCGCGTCTCAAATTATTGCGTGAACTGCTTCGCGAGGACGGCAGTATTTTTGTCCAAATTGATGGGACGGAAAGCGCGCACCTTAAAATGCTGATGGACGAAATCTTTAGCGAGGTGAACTATAGAAACAGAATTTCATGGCTACGTAGCTCGAGCGGAAAAACGGTTTCTAGGAACTTACCTGAAGATACCGACGACATTTATTGGTATTCAAAAACAAATAGCTATACTTATTCTCCCGTGTACAAAGCCTTGTCAGATAAAACAAGAGCAACTTATGACAAAAATGATAACGATGGCCGTGGTACATACGCATCTGTTTCCGTCCAGAAAACAGGAAGTCCGGGACCTCAAACAACTTATGATTACGTAGACAACAGCGGAAAGGTTTGGAAATGTCCCATAAAAGGTTATCGAATGAATCAGAAAAAGATGAAGCAACTTGAGAACGATAATAGGCTTATTCTTACAGGTAAAGTCATTAGGGAAAAAAGCTATTGGAAGGAACGAGCAAACGAAGGGCAAATAGCTAACGACTTTTGGTATGACATTCCTAACTTGCAGGGCTCTCAACCTGAGAAAATTGATTTTACGGGGCAAAAACCGACGGCATTATTAAAACGAATACTTAATATGGTTGTCCAAAAAGATGACATCGTCTTGGATTCGTTCGCTGGTACAGGAACCACGGCCCAAGCAACTCTCGCTCTCAATAAAGAAGACGGAGGCAACCGCAAGTTCATCCTGGTGGAGATGGAGGACTATGCCGACAAGATTACGGCGGAGCGGGTGCGGCGCGTGAGTAAGGGGGTGCCCAAGGCCAAGGACGAGGCGTTCAAAAAGGGGTTGGGCGGGACGTTCAGTTACTTTGAACTGGGTGAACCGATCGAGCTCGAGAGCATTTTGTCGGGCGATCGGCTGCCGGCCTACGAGGAGCTGGCGCGGTACGTCTTTTACACGGCGACTGGAGAAGAGTTTGATGAGAAGGCGGTCGATGCCAAGCGCGGGTTTATTGGGACATCAAAGGATTACGATGTGTACTTGTTGTATAAGCCGGATTTGGATTACTTAAAGAAGACTGCATTGACGTTAGAGTTTGCGCGAGGTTTAGGTAAGGCACGTGGCGGTCGTCGACGCTTGGTCTTTGCACCAACTAAGTACTTGAGTCAGGAGCACTTGGACGAGTTCCGGATCGACTTTGCGCAATTGCCGTTTGAGATTTATAGGTTGGCGAGATGACTCAGCATAAGATAACCGAGGACACGGCACGGCAGATGTTAACGGGTACTACACAAACTCCAGATCATTTGCCAGGGTGGTACATTTTTAAAAACGATTTCTTCTCCAAGCGTCAAAAACAACTGCAGCATGAAGTTTCAAGGCTTGCCCTGGACCTTGACTATATTTTGATTCGGATTCTAGATCCTGCTGAAAAGTTTGAGGACTTTTTAGAGGAAGTTTTCACAGATAAGTTCAAAAATAAGGCCGCGGACTTGATGAATAATCTTTTTGTTGGATTTGACCTGATTTATCACATAGAAAATTACTCATTTAGGGCAAAAGCACAAAGAAATAAAGTAATTCAATTTATTTCTGAGGCAATGAAAGACAATCCAAAAGTTAAAGAAGAGCTTCAGGGAAAATGGAAAAGTGCTTTTAGCGCCCCACCTCTTTCTGAGGTGATTTCTCTTCGTGAAAGAGTAACGCACAACATACATTACTCTGGGAGTACCAAATTTGATCCTTGGTTTATGCCAAGTGATCAAAACTGGCCTAAGGACAATCAGGAATTACAGCGTATTTGGCGCGAAAGAGTAGAAAAGTCGGGTCTCCTTATAGTTGAATCTGTAAAACTTTTTCAGTCGCTCAATACGGAAATATCAGAAAAGATTATCGAATCTTTTAGCCGTGCAAACTAAAGAATACCAACAACGTACAAGTAAATTACTGAAATGAAAGATTGGATTGCAAAATCTTGCCTTATCGATTGCACAGACAGTAATGCTTTGGGCATCGGATTTATTGTTGATCAAGACGGATACATTGCAACTTGTGCTCATCTTATTTGCAAGAATAGAAAAAGTCTCGGGAAACAGTTAAGCGCAACCGTGATATCAAGAATTCCGGTGATTCTTGGAGATGGAGCACGATATGAAGCTACGCCGTATCATGTTGATCTTGCGATTGATTTGGCAATAATTAAAATAGAAGCCAAAAACAAACTTCCTTTTTTCCAGCTAGAGCCTTATGAAAACTTGGAAGAATTT
>JAZDNR010000054.1:0-6298 GCA_043799475.1 Parcubacteria group bacterium | reverse complement strand
GGATAAGATAGATGATCCAGCCTACGCCACTGCCGTTGGTTTGGTACTTTGGGCGGCAGACTTGCGGGCGCGTGGCCGGGCTCCTGCCAAGCGCTTTGGAGCGGTTGGCAATACCGTCGAAAAGCTCAAAGGTTGGGTAAAGTCGTTGCTGCCATAAACAGATAAGGCGAGAAAAATAATCGTAAACCGCACTGAACATCTAACAGGTTCAGTGGATAAGGTCGTTCACCTTTAGTGTTCGACCCTCTGGGGTTTACATAAAAGCCCATTGCAGCGTCGATTGGTGAACATAATCTTGTCTCAATCGATGTCTTGTGGTGAACACAAATTGCCCGTAGCATCGGCAGCGTAAATTTATTTTTCTAATACAACCGACCTACATGGAAATCAAACCTGAGATTGAGACGTTCGCCAAGATTAAAGTCTGTGGCGTGGGTGGCTCTGGAAACGCTGCTCTGCAACGTATGATCCAAAACCATATAAAGGGGGTCGAATTTATCGCTATTAACACTGATGCGCAGGCCTTGCATCACAACGACGCGCAGACCAAAGTCCATATCGGTAAAACGCTTACGCGTGGGCTGGGGGCGGGCATGGACGCTTCTGTTGGTAAAGCTGCCGCCGAAGAGTCTATCGACGAAATTAATGAGGTAGTTAAGGGCGCCGATATGGTCTTTGTGAGCTGTGGTCTTGGCGGTGGCACGGGTACAGGAGCAACCCCAATCATCGCACAAGCGGCCAAAGATGCTGGTGCGCTCACGGTTGCAGTAGTCACAAAACCGTTTGATTTCGAGGGTGCGCAGCGTAAAGCCATCGCTCAGTCCGGACTCGAAGAGCTGCAAGAAAAAGTCGACACAATGATCGTAATCCCTAATGATCGGATCTTTCAGGTCATCGATAAAAAAACCACCTTACTCGAGGCTTTCTCGATAGTAGATGAGGTTTTATTTCAGGGTGTCCAGTCTATCTCTGATCTTATTACGGTTCCGGGCCTGGTGAACGTCGACTTTGCGGATGTACGCGCCATCATGCGTGACGCCGGCTCAGCGCTCATGGGTATGGGACGCGCCACTGGAGAAGATCGCGCTGTCGCCGCCGCCAAACAGGCCGTCGACTCGCCGCTGTTAGAGCTCTCGATCAATGGTGCCAAGGGAATTCTATTTAACGTAACAGCGGGCGAGGACCTCGGAATGGTGGAGATTGATGAAGCCGCAAAAGTTATCACAGAGTCGGTCGATCCCAACGCTAAGGTCATTTTTGGCGCCGTGATTGACCCAGAGATGGGGGATGAGATGAAAGTCACCGTCATTGCCACTGGTTTTGAGGGTGGTAATCGACCCGTCGCGATTAGCCGTGGGTTTATGGTACCGGCCAGTGCTCGGCGACCCGAGCCTGCTATGGCCAAGCCCGCTGCACCCGCTCGTCCGGCCGCACCACTTTTCGGCATGCCCTTTAAAACCCACGAAATGGCGCGTGTCCCGAGTGCCAGCACACCAGAGGAATCCAAACTCGCAAACGAGAATGAGCTCGATATCCCGGCTTTTATCCGTAAAAAAATGAAAAAATAGCGCAGCCGTTTGCGCAATTAATAAAAAATTAAGCTTATAGGTGTACTGCTATCCAGGTGAACCCACCTGGACAGCCACTTTTGTATCTTTTGGTTGGATTTTGTTTGGGTACCACGTTAGTGGTGAGTTTTTCTCCGCTAGTGGCTTTTGGGCTGATCGGGGTCGTAACTACGCTAGTTATCGGGCCACGGATGTTGTCAGGTGGCACCAAAAAAAGTGCCAAAAAAACATGGAGTTCCTTTTTGCTTTGTGGGGTTGCTTTTGCCGTAATACGAGTGTGGGTTGGGGGAATGCCGTTGGGAGCTGCTGGGGTTACTGAGACGCGTTTGATCGAGGGGATTAAACAATGGGCCGTGACGCGGATCGATGCCGCGATACCCTATCCAGCCAACGCAGTGGCCGCCGGCGTGTTATTTGGTTATCGCGATGACTTGCCGCAGAGGTTAGTGGCTGACATGCGTGCCAGCGGGCTCTCACACCTGCTAGCCGTAAGTGGTTACAACGTAACAATCGTGGCTGCGTTAGTCGCGGGAATAGTGGGCCGACTAGTGGGTAAACGGTCAAGAACCTTGCTTGTACTTATCGCGGTGGTCTTGTATGTGTTGCTGTGTGGTGCTGGTCCACCCGTTGTGCGTGCGGGAGTAATGGGAGGGATTGGTTCATTGGTGCTGCTATCAAGCCGGCCAACGCAGGCGCGGCGCGCGTTGTTACTTGCTACAACATTGCTACTGTTTTGGGATCCCTACCTGGTGCGCTTTGATGTGGGTTTTAAGCTCTCGGTTGCGGCTACGGCTGGTTTAGTCACGCTTGGCCCGCTCCTGCAACGTCTCTCTAAACGCTTACCTAATCCACTCGGCACACGCGACGCCGCGCTCACGAGCTTGGCGGCTAGTCTGGCCACTCTCCCAGTCGTGGCCTGCACTTTTGGCACCATCCCACTTTATGGTATTGCCGCTAATATATTGGCCGCCCCGCTCGTGCCGGTCAGTATGCTGACCGGCTGCGTTGCCCTGTTGGGCGGTGTAAACCCGCTTGGCAAAATTGCCGGTTTGGCCTGCGCCATTACGGTTGAACTGTTAAGTCGTGTCGCGCATATTGCGGCCAATTTGCCCGGAGCGCAGCAAGCGCTCACCCTGCCGGGAAGTCTAGCGCTGGTGGGCCTAAGCTCCGGGTTCATCCTGGCCGGGCTGTTTATTAGACGGGCGCGTCTGCGGCGCCGCGCCAAAGCTCCTCTGCTATCATAGAAACAAATGAAAAAGGTGTTGCTTTTTCTCCAGCAGGATGAGCGCCAAGTTAGCAGTGCCACTCGCAAAGTCTACAAAAGCGAGGAGCTTAAGCCCTTGGCCAGTACAAACGCGGCTGTCGCACTTTCGCGCCTTAAGCGACCCAACGGAGTAGTTATTGTTGTTTCGCGAGAGGGCGATTGGTCGGTGGTTGGCGTCCATGGTGAACCCCTCGATGTCGAGCTTGCCTCTGCGATTGCCGGCGAATCCGGAGGAACCGGCTGGATCTATGAGCCGGTTAGGCGCAACAAAGTCTCTCTCTGGCCCGTGACGCAAGGACAGCGCGCCGAGGTACCGCAGTTCATGACGGAGGAAAAAGCTTGTTCGTATCTCAAGACTGCCGGTGTCGCCGACCGCTTGCTTGGTTTTGTCCCAGAAGAACATCTAAAAAAAGAGTCCACTAAACTGGGCAAGCATGCCGACACTGTGCTGGGTTTTGAACGCAACCCGGCAACAGATGCCAAGGTAGGTGCCAAAGAGGTTAAAGCAGCTCTGGCCGAAAAGCCTCTTGTCCGTAAAGTAAAAACCTTAACGCTCGAGCAATTTTTAGCCAAAGCGATCAAGCACAAAGGAGTGCGCGCAATCGCCAAGGCCCAGATTGAAGAGCAACTTAAGCGGGACGACTTTGATAAAGCTCTTTTAATTTATAATCCAGTTGCCGAAGGACACTACTGTGAGGCCTTTGACGCCGAGTCTTACTCTTTTACCAGCAATGGGCCATACGTCTGGTTTGATTGGTTCTGCGAGGAGGCCTGTCAGCCCGAGTTAACTGTTGAAAAAGCCTTCCCAAGCTGCGATCTGAGTTTTCGTTTACTAGAGTCGGAAGAACTCTAAACGCCAACACAATTTATTAAGCAAGGTGCGTTAGGGTCGGGGAGTGGTTCAACTTATCAACAAGCGGCGCCATATTTTGGTTCTCATCCTAGTGCTGGCATTTGTTTTAGCTGGTTGCAGCGAGCATGCGCGGGCGCGGCCGCGCCTGGTTGTGCTCGATGTTGGTCAAGGCGACGCTATCTACATACGCACACCCTCTGGGGCCGATTTGCTGATTGACGCAGGCCGCGGTGAACAAGTCATCGAGCAACTCTCACAGCAAATGCCTTTCTCTGATCGTTCCATAGAACTCGCAGTTGTGACGCACTTTGACTCGGATCACAGTGGCGGATTTGAGCAAGTTCTCGATCGCCTCAAGGTCACTACCTTTGCAACAAACGGAGCTACCCCCAACAACCAAACCGGGACCGACTTGTTGGCTAAAGCGCGTCAGTCCGGGACTAAGTACTTAGAGTTACAAAGGGGAACACGTCTGGAGGGTGCCGGGTTTATCCTGGATGTACTTTGGCCGCCCGATGCCAGTGATCCCTCTAACGCTGGAAGCATTGTTCTGCTTTTACGAACCGCTAAGCAAAGCGTGCTTTTGACCGGTGATGCAGATGGCAAAGTAGAAGCCGCTTTGCTCGAGCAACATACCCCACTTTTGGCCGGTCTCCTCAAGGCGGGGCACCACGGCAGCAAGACCAGTTCTACTACAGAATTTATTGAAGCAGTCGCAGGTAGCCAGGCTGCCATCTCTGTGGGGGCCAACAATCGCTATGGACATCCTACTAAGGAGACTATTGAGCGTCTCCAAGCGGCTGGCTATCAGATAAAACGCACCGATCAAGACGGACCACTTACTTTTTTGCTTTAACGACATTATGTCGTTTAAAAAAACACATGGTGAGTAGTTTGCCAGGCGGGTTCTGCTCGGCTAGAATCTGTTCAAATGAAAAAACATGTCAAGCACGCGCCTCCTCCGACTGGCACCCCCGCAGAGCTAACGGAGCGGAGTGTGGTTCTCATTAAACCGGATGGAGTGATGCGCGGAATTGTCGGTGAGGTCCTGGCCCGTTTTGAGAAGGCCGGGCTCAAGCTGGTGGGGCTGCGTATGGTAAAAATTGATCGCACCTTTGCAAACCGCCACCTGCCAAACACGCCCGAGTGGATCAAGGGCTTGGGAGATAAAACACTCACGACCTACAAAAAATATGGACATGACCCAATCAAAGAGCTTGGTACCGCCGATCCAACTGAGATTGGCAAAATGGTGGTGGGGTGGAACCTCGACTTTTTGACGTCGGGTCCGATTGTGGCCGTAGCTTGGGAGGGACACAATGCTATGGACATTTGTCGCAAACTAGTGGGTAACACGTTGCCGGTTTTTGCACCACCTGGCACCATCCGCGGGGATTTTGCTAAGGACAGTCCGGCGCTAGCCAATACCATGAAGCGCGCTGTGCGAAATGTAGTGCACGCCTCCGGTAACAAACAAGAGGCCGAGCACGAGCTTGAGCTCTGGTTTGGTCCTGAGGATATTCACTCTTACGAGCGGGTTGATTGGGCCGTAATGTTCGGCCAGCTTAAATAGGGCTCGTAACAAGGTCCAAAAAAGGCTCGAAAAAACGCAGATATAAGCATCCTCCTTTTGCTGGGTAAAAAACGTGAACCCACCATGCTGAGTTCACTTGACTTACACGTAGTAGGGCTATGCTGGCTTTGGCTCTTTAAGACTACTCCTCTACTGACTTATCAAATGTCTCGATATCGGGGGCCTGCGTCGCGACTCTTAAGGGCTTTTGGCTCTTAGCCGCGAGTAGGCAGAAAACGCCAGCGTGTGCGGCGTACCCACCTAATAAATTAGTGAGACACTAGCAGGAAGTCTTTATTAAAGAAGTAAGCCCAGTAGGCCGCCCATTAGTGAGGGCGGCTTGCTGTTATTGGGTGAACAGCTTTAAGACAATTTACGCAAACCTTTTGACGACGGCCCGCCACTGTACGGTATTGCAAGTTAATCTTGCGTCGAACGATTGTTGCAATATTGGAGTGGCTGCGGCGGTGGCCCTTGCTTGCTCCGCGGCCGCAGATATCACAGCGCTGTGCCATAAGACCGGCCGAGTGTAACGGGCTTGAGCAGAAGCGTCAACTAGCCTAGGCTTAGCAAGTGCTTATTGACCAGCTCATAACTCAGCCTCTGGCTTTTTTTGCCGGAATCATCGCACTTGTGATTGGTATCACTGTACACGAGTTTAGCCACGCTTTAGCAGCCAGCCTGCAAGGTGACCCGACGCCACAGTCGCAAGGCCGGGTGAGCCTCAATCCACTTCGCCACCTCGACCCACTCGGAACCATTTTTTTGCTAGTGGCGGGGTTCGGCTGGGGCAAGCCGGTACAATTCAATCCACGCTACCTCAAGAACCCACGTTTGGGCTCTGTGCTTGTCGGCCTGGCCGGACCAGCCGCGAACCTTGTGCTCGTTATTATTTTTGGTTTGGTATTACGTCTACTTGTCTCGCAAGAAATCTTTAGCCAAGACAGTGGCCTTTTCACTTTTTTAGCCTCATTGGTCCTAATGAACCTCGTTCTCCTGGCCTTTAATCTTATCCCGATACCACCGCTCGATGGTTCAAA
>JAZDNR010000013.1:0-3140 GCA_043799475.1 Parcubacteria group bacterium | reverse complement strand
TACTTAGTTTGGGTTACCTTTTACGTGATGTAACCAGTGGGGCTACGGTTACATATTAGGTGATGCAATTCGCATGACTTGCCAAGGATCACCGTCTGTGTTACGCTCCCAAAGCTTACTACGCGGCCCAAGCTCGCGTGTCAAGTTCATGGTTTACCGTTATTACAAATCCCGTTACTACAAAGACAAGACTCTCGCATGCTCGCTAAGACTAAAAAACAGACGCTAATCAAAAAATACAAGACGCATCAACAGGACACTGGTTCTCCCGAGGTCCAGGTGGCTATTTTGAGTGAAAAAATTAAAGACCTCACCAAACATCTGGGAGAACACCGTAAGGACGTCTCCAGTCGGCGTGGCTTACTTCAAATGGTTAACAAACGTCGCAAACTGCTCAACTATCTAGAAAAAGAGGACGAAAAACGCTACAAAAAAATTGTTAAAGCGCTCGGCCTAAAATTTAAGGAGGCCGAACAGTGACACCCCGACCCGGCAGTCAGAGGAGAGTGCGTGGACGCACGCGCCTGGCAACTAGTCAAGCCTTTGCTGGTGTTGCTAGTGCGGTTAGCCCGCTTGAATCTACCAGCAAGCAGCTCTCCGAAAAACGGCTTTTAACCAAGTACCCTGATCAACGTGTTGGGATCTTTGTAGATGTCTCTAATATGTATTGGTCAGTGCGACGTCTGGGAGGTGTGCTTAATTTTAGGGCTTTGCGTGAGGCGGCTGTGGGGGAGCGCAAACTTATCCGTGCTTTGGCCTATGCCGTGACCAGCGGCGTGCCCGAGGAGGAGAAGTTCTTTGAAGCGCTGGCCAAGTCGGGTTTTGAGGTCAAACTTAAACAATTGCAGGTTTTTGCCGGTGGCAAAAAGAAGGCCGACTGGGATGTGGGGCTTGCCATGGATATGGTGCGCTTAGCACCCCTGATTGATGTGGCGGTGCTGGTCTCGGGTGATGGTGATTACGTACCGGTTATTGAGTACCTGCAAAACAGTGGCCACTTGGTCGAAGTTATGGCGTTTAAAGAGGGCGCCTCGGCTAAGTTGGTCGAGCGGGCCGATGCCTTTATTGATATGAGTAAAGATCAGGCGCGTTATTTGATTCGCTAACTATTTAATTACTAAGACCTAGGCGTCGTGATTCGTTATCGGTTTGTCGGTTCACCCCACTGCTACTACTCTCGCAGGGAGAACCCGCGAACGAATAACGAACAGGCGCTGCCGGGTCAGGAGAAAAAATATGCAACCACAAACTTTTAGTAAGGAGATTGCCGGCAAGACCTTTACGGTTGAACTTGGCACCCTGGCGCCACAAGCCAATGGTGCTTGCACAGTCCGGCTGGGTGATACCGTCGTCTTGGGGACGGCCGTCATGTCTAAGCGCCCGCGCCCCGGCATCGACTTTTTGCCGCTGATGGTTGATTACGAAGAGCGTCTCTACGCCTCGGGCAAGATCAAGGGGAGCCGTTTTATCAAGCGCGAGGGGCGACCGACGGACGAGGCCATCTTGACTTCTCGTTTAATTGACCGTGGCATCCGTCCGTTGCTGGATAAGCACGTGCGTAACGACATTCAGCTGGTGACAACGGTTTTGTCGTATGACAGTGAACACGACGCCGACATAGTTGCCATGCTGGCGGCCTCCGTGGCTTTGCAGATAAGCAATATCCCTTTTGAGGGGCCACTCTCGGGTGTGCGCATCGGCAAAGTCGACGGCAAACTTGTGGTCAATCCGACCCGTAGTGAGCTCGAAAAATCAGCACTCGATCTAATCATCTCGGGCAAAGACGACAAGGTTATGATGGCCGAGGCCGGCGCCAAAGAGGTGCCAGAGGCAGACATGTTTGCGGCAGTTGAGCTGGCTATGCAAAACGTGCAAGCCCTTAATGCTTTTCAGCAGGAGATCACCCAAGCGGTTGCTCCTGTCAAAATATTTCTTGAGCAACCAAGCGACCTTGGCGCGCTTAAAGAAAAGATTGCTGGTATGGTTGGCGCTCGTTTTGAGGCACTGATCGATCAGGCCAGTAAAGGAGAACGCAGCGCGGAGCTAGTCAAACTGCAAGGAGAGGTACTCGAGAAGCTCAAGACCGAATATCTGGCCAAAGCCCAAAAACAAGCGCTTGGTGAATTTACGGTTGCCGGGGTAGCTAGCGCGCTCCAAGCCGTCGACCAGCAAGTAACGCAAAAAATGGCACAGGCCGAGGAGGCCTTTAACGTGCTCTGGGATCAAGCCTTGCGTACGCACATTTTGGCCAAGCGCACGCGACTAGGCGGCCGCAAAGTCGATCAGATTCGTCAGCTCACGATTAAAGTGGGGTTGTTCCCGCGTACTCACGGCTCTGGATTTTTCCAGCGCGGTGAGACGCAAGCGATTACCCTGGCGACACTTGGTTCTCCCGGACAGGAGCAGATCCTGGATGGTATGGAGGTCGAGGAGAAAAAACGCTACATGCACCACTACAATTTTCCGCCTTTTTCGACAGGAGAGACTAAGCCCATGCGCTCCCCAGGTCGGCGCGAAATCGGCCATGGGGCCTTGGCCGAGCGTGCTCTTGAGCCGGTGCTGCCTTCTAAAGAAAAGTTTGCCTACACTATCCGGCTCGTGACCGAGATTTTGTCGTCTTCGGGGTCAACTTCGATGGCTGCGACCTGTGGTTCTACCTTATCGTTGATGGATGCGGGCGTGCCGATTACTAAGCCGGTGGCAGGTGTGGCCATGGGATTGATGACGGACTCCACTAAGCCTTACGAGCGCTATGAGATCTTAACTGACTTACAGGACGCCGAGGACTTTGCGGGAGACATGGACTTTAAGATTGCAGGAACACGCGACGGTATTACGGCCATCCAGATGGACACCAAAATTAGGGGACTCTCCCTCGAGATGGTCAAAAAAACCTTTGAGCAAGCGCTGGTGGGGCGGCTGCATATTCTTAAACACATGCAAGAGGCCATTGCCGAGCCACGCAAGGAGATGTCTAAGTTTGCTCCGCGTCTCGTGAGCTTTAAGATCGAGACTGATAAGATCCGTGTGGTGATTGGTAAGGGCGGCGAAATGATCAACAAAATCATCGATGAGACTGGCGTCGAAATTAATATTGAGGATGATGGAACCGTGACAGTCTCGAGCACAGAACCCGTGGC
>JAZDNR010000097.1:0-2435 GCA_043799475.1 Parcubacteria group bacterium | reverse complement strand
GACTGGGGTTCTCGTTGTACACTGGTAGGGACCCTAAGACGTCTATTGGGGTTTAAAAAAATAAAAAAAATGCACTTCCCACGAGGGCCACACAATAAACGTAAATTGCCTTTTCAGCGACAGGCAGTTCGCAAGGTCGCTACACCAGACTCGGTCCACCGCCGAGCGGATGGTATTGCTAGACACGTGGTTCACCTATATGAGCAGCTGCAGGAAATTCGTGATTCTATGGAAGATCTCTTTGACTTAGAAATTGCCCAAGGGGGTCTCTCATGGGTAGAGCACGAGCGACGTATGCTGCTTGAACAAAGGCGTGCTGGGCTTGTTGAAGAGTTGGCCAGTTTGCGCGAGCAAATTGCTGGGAATCAGCTGGCCTAAGTAGTTCATTTGCACTTTTAGCCGCGAGTCATCGTACTCGTCATCACATTAAGCCCGACTAGTCTGTTTGTGCTCTCTTGAGAGCATCTGAGCCCAGACACGCTAGTCGGGCTTTTCCTTTTTGGGGGTTGCGCTGGTACACTTGCGCTAATGCCGGGAACAGCTGCAGAACGATTGCGGATTGAGCGGACCGCTAAATTAGTAGAGCTCAAACGCGGGGGAGTGGATCCCTACCCGAGTCATACTGACCGTACCCATCTTGCTGCGCAGGTAATACGGAGTTTTGCCGATCTTTCTAGCAAGTCAGTCGAAGTTGCCGTTGCAGGACGTATTCGTGCGCTACGTAAGCTTGGTAAAGCGGCATTTATGGTGCTCGAAGATGGCTCCGGTCGATTACAGATCTTTTTGCAACGCGATCAGCTTGGAGACGACTATCGCATATTGAAATACCTTGAAGTAGGAGACTTTGCAAGCGCGCGGGGCTTACTGTTTACCACCAAAAGCGGAGAAAAGTCGATTAGAGCGCTTAAGCTTACGGTACTGGCCAAGGCCTTGCGGCCCCTACCCGCAAAGTTTCATGGACTCAAAGATCAGGAGCTGCGTTTTCGACGGCGCGAACTCGATCTAATTGTTAATGCTGAGATTCGTGAGCTTTTTAAAAAGCGTGCTCTCTTTTTGCGACACTTGCGAGATTTTTTAGATAGTCGTGGATTCCTGGAGGTGGAGACGCCTGTTTTACAGCCACTTGCTGGAGGAACCGAGGCCAAGCCCTTTACCACTCATCATGAGGCCCTAAATCTGGAATTGTATCTGCGTATTGCCCCCGAGCTTTACCTCAAACGACTGATTGTGGGTGGGTTTGAGCAGGTCTATGAGCTTGGAAAAATTTTTAGAAACGAAGGCATCTCTCCACAACATCTGCAGGAGTTTACTGAACTTGAGTTTTATTGGGCCTATCAGTCGCAGGAGCGACTTCTGCCGTTTGTTGAAGAGTTACTCACTAGTGTGCTCCAAAAAACCTATGGCACGCTCGAATTCACTTACGGAAAACAGCAACTTAATTTTTCAACTCCTTTTAAACGTTTGGATTATTACGAAGCGGTTCAGCAAGCCAGCGGTATTAATCTTGCGAACGTGACGAGCGCCGAAGAACTTCGTAAACTAATTAACAAAAATAGGCTTGCTGTTCACCTGGAACCAGACATGGCTCTAGGTCGAATGATTGATAATCTTTTTAAAAGCACGGTACGCCCGGCTATTGTGCAACCAACATATGTAACGGGCTACCCATTGGCGACAAGTCCACTCGCCAAGCGTGATCCTAAACAACCCGTACGGGCAGAACGTTTTCAACTACTTGTGGCCGGATTTGAAATTGCTAACGCTTACTCAGAGTTGAATGACCCAGTTGATCAACAAGAGCGTTTTGCAGAACAAGCGCGCATCCGTGAGGCGGGTGATATGGAAGCACATGTAAACGACCGGGATTTTGTTGAAGCACTCGAATATGGTATGCCGCCCACGGCTGGCTTTGGCATGGGGATCGATCGTTTATTGACACTAGTACACAATGCTAAGAACGTGCGTGAAGTTGTGTTCTTCCCGTTATTACGTCCGCAGGATCAAAAATAACATGCGTCGATTGGCCGTATTCTTAGTTGTTCTGCTGGTACTCAGTGCTGTGCCAACTGCCTGGGCCAGTACTACACCGGAGATTCGAGAAAGTATTGTGTTGGATGAAAAACAAGAACGCCCCGGCCCGATAACTTTGGCCGGCTACGAGATACAGATTGATCAACCGATAAAAGGCGACCTCATGATCCTCGGAAAAAGAGTCATCCTAAATAGTCGAGTGGATGGTGACGTTACGGTTCTAGCGCGTGATTTAGAGATAAACGGTGAAGTGACTGGTAACGTAACCGCTGTAGCTGTTACAACCGTAATCGCTGGTTCAATTGGCAGAACGGCCAGTATTTTGAGTACCCAGCTAGTCACGCATGGAAAGCTGAGCACGCTTTACTCCGCGGTGCTCGTGGCTGACCTTGGCGGCACAATTG
>JAZDNR010000095.1:0-3798 GCA_043799475.1 Parcubacteria group bacterium | reverse complement strand
TTTAACGGTACTTCCTTCGGCAATACCAGAAATCTCTCCAAGAATAATTACGCCTAACGTGTCCTCCTCTAAGTTTATGGCTAAACCGGCTACACTATTTTCAAAAATAACTATCTCGCCCGAGCTTACTTGTTGCAAGCCAAAGATTGTCGCGATCCCATCGCCTACTTTAACGACTGTTCCGACGTTCTCAGTGACAGCCCTAATATCGACACCGGCGATGGCCCGCCGTAGACCTTGTAATAAAGATGGATCTGCCTGTTTCATGGTTTTAGGTAAGTGATAATACAGCGTGTTTAAGACGATTTAGTCGACCTCGAATAGAAGCGTCGTAGCGCTGTCCAGCTACGTCGATCAGTAAACCGCCCAGGAGTTCCGGCTCAATCTGCTCACGTAGCTCTATGTCCCCATAACGTTGTGATAATTTAAGAGCTATTTTTTTGCGCTCATTCTCGGACAGGGGAACCGCACTCCAGACCTGCGCCGTCCTTATCGAAAATTGTTCCTTTTGGCAGCGCTCTGCTATTCGTACTAGTCTACTAAATTTTGGCCAGAGGCGATTACGATCAATAAATAGGCACAGGTCAGTAACTTCACGCAATATCTTTGCGTCTCCAAGTATTTGCATTTTTTGCCGAGAGCTTAGGGTCGGCGATAACAGCGTTTTTCTCACAAGCCTGTCCTCGGCGAGAATCTGAGACATATTCCGTAACTGAGCAATCGCCAAGCGCGCGCGCTCCTTACCCAGGGGAACTAGCCAAGCTTCGACTATACAGCTTAGAGGCACATTCATGTCAGTTCTTTAATGGCTTGCTCAATTAATTGTCGTTGAGCTTTTCCGTCAATGCCTTTTCGCAGAACGTGTTCGGTGGCCTCGGCAACAAGCGAGAGCGTCTGCGATTCAAGTTCTTGTTTGATACGTGTGCGCTCATCTTTAATGTTTGTCTCGGCGCGTTTGTAAACCTGAACCGCCTCAGCCTCGGCCGAGCGCAGTTTTTCCTGGCGCGCTTTCTCTGCTGTACGCTCCGCCGACTGCATAACTGTTTCGGCGCGCTCGTTGGCCTGGGTAACAATGTGTTGGGCACGATCGCGCGAGATATCAAGGTCTTGCTCAATCTTCTTGGCTTCGTCTAAACTTTTTTCAATTCGCTCGCGGCGTTCTCGAAAAACCTTAAGGATTGGCTTGTAGAGCAGCTTCCACAAAATCAAAAACAGTATCAAAAAGTTCACCAGTTGGGCGATGAACGAAAACAGATTGATACCGAGATTATTGAAGAGCTCCACGGCGCGAGATGCGGATTAGTTAAGCGACTCTAAACAAACTTAATAATGAGCGCTACGACCAAGGCGTAGATGCCGATGGCCTCGGCAAAGGCGAGCGAGAGCGTCATGGCGGTCTGGATTTTTGAGCTCGCCTCGGGATTTCGTCCGATGGCTTTTAGGCCGGCTGAGGCTAATAAGCCAATGGCTAAAGCGGGCGCCATAGCACCGACTCCGATGGCGATAGCAGCTGCAAGTGATTCCATATGATTTTTGTTAGTGATTAAGTAATTAGCGGATAACTAGTGAGCAACGTGTTCTTCCAGCTCTTCGTGACTAGCGGTAGCAATGGTCATAAAGACGAGTGACAACATGGTGAACACCAGGGCCTGAATAAACGACACAAAGAGCTCTAATAAATAAAAGGGGAGCGGGGCAACAAATGGCATAATTACTGCGATGACGGTCAGCAGTACCTCGCCTGCAAAGATATTACCAAAAAGCCGAAACGAAAACGAGATCATCTTAGCAACCTCCGAAAGCACCTCAAGCAGACCAACAAAAGTGTGAGTCGGCCCGCCCTTAAGCGTAAAGTACTTTTTAAGGTGCTTTGCCAGGCCCAGCGCCCCGATACCAAAAAACTGAGTGGCAACTACTGTCACAACCGCCAGGGCGAGTGTTACGTTGAGATCAGAGGTGGGTGGCCTAAAATATGGCACAAACTCTTTGCCATGTTCACTAACCTCATATAAGCCGATTGTGCCGACTCCAGGCAAAATATCTGTCAGGTTCGCCACTATAATAAATAAAAAAAATGTCGCTAAGATGGGGAAAAACCGTTCGGCTTTTTTTCGGCTAAGCGTGACTGACTCAATTAGCGTTAG
The DNA here is from genome assembly GCA_043799475.1 of Parcubacteria group bacterium. Lineage (GTDB taxonomy): Bacteria > Patescibacteriota > JAUYIX01 > JAUYIX01 > JAUYIX01 > JAUYIX01. The sequence continues at coordinate 1,654 of JAZDNR010000095.1, read as the reverse complement.
CAGAAATTCAAAAATGGTTTCAAATACATTTTGTAGACCATTTGGCACCAATCTGACCCTACGTCCAGCCAACCAGGCCAATAGCGCGAGTACCGCAATAACAATCCAAGTCACTAGTAAGCTATTGCTCACGACCAGTGGACCAATATGGAACAGTTCTTCGGCGGACAAACTAATCTGGATTTCTTTGCCCATTTGATTTGTGTTCTTGCTGCTGAGCGGTTCTCACTATTTTGACAAGTACAGCAACGGTAATAATAAATGAGAGGATCAAGCCAATCAGGATAAAGAGGGGAGTGGTCTGGTAACGCACGTCTAACCATCTGCCCAGCACTAGCAATGCTACCAGAGGAACAACGATGCTGACTCCAATTTGTAGCGCGCTACGTAGCAGAGAAGTAGACGATTGTGCACGAGGCATACTGTGCCAGCGTACGGTCGTCCTTTGTGTCAGTCAAGCCGCCCTGAAGCGCCCTGATTTAAGGCAAGTAACCTTGACGAGTAGGGGAAGGCGTTGCATAGTCCTAAGTACCACTTCTCATGCGCACCTCCTTTATCTCGGTTTTGTTTTTAGCGATATTTTTAGGTTTCGCTCCGGTTGTTTTTTACGGTTGGTTGTTTTTTTTAAGGCGAAAGAAAAAGTTCCAACAGGGCCGACAACCAACCACCTTGCTCACTATGATGTTTTTGGGGGGCGTAGCCGCTGTGGTGTTTGCGTTCTTCAGTGAGCGTTATCTGATCCGCTTTTTGCCTCCAGAATTCTCTTACTGCGTATCCAACTCGCCATTTTGCCAAACAAATAGTCCGTCAACCATAGGAATATTGGCTTTTGCCACTTTTTTAATCGTGGCACCGGTCGAAGAAGGCTTTAAATTTTTGTCAGCATTCTTTATTTCGTTTAGATCACCTCAATTTACCCGAGTAATTGATGGAGCCAAGTATGGCATTGCGGTCGCGCTGGGCTTTGCCTCAGCCGAAAACGCACTCTACCTCTTTACCAGCTTACGTGAGCTAGATCTCAACACAGTGGCCTCGACTTTTTTACTGCGTTTTGCACTATCCAGCCCGGCTCACTTGTTTTACTCCGGTCTTTTTGGTTACTACCTAGGCCGCGCCCAGTTCACGCAGTATCGGCGTTGGCGCTTGATAGCGACTGGTCTCTTTTTTGCCGTTGTAGCGCATGGACTTTACGATTTTGTTTTATTTTCTAAGGTTGGTTTTTATGCAATCTTTTTGCTGGTTGTGCTTTTTGCCGTGCTTTACTTTGTGTTCAAAAGCCCACAAAACTTTGCCGTCCGTATCCCAGAATTTATGCGTCGACATCCAGCTGCGCGTGAAAAGCTCTATCGTATTCCTGTTGAGCAAGAGCTGGCACCGGCTTATCAAAGCCTACGGCCTATCCTGGCTGAAATCCCGCCGGAGCTGCAACCCATCACCTCCCAAAACCTAAAGCCTGAGTTTTTACCCAAAGAGGTGCCCAGTGAGTTTGCCGAGCAGCTGGGAGAACGGGCCGTACGAGAACAAATTAAGGTGCCCAAGACAACTGTACCGGTACGCTCAATCAAGCCTAACCCGGCGCTTCAGCAGCTTACCAGTCGACCGCGCCCCGCACTAGGTCCAGTGCCCTTGCATACAGCAGAACGTGCTACACGCG
>JAZDNR010000052.1:0-4731 GCA_043799475.1 Parcubacteria group bacterium | reverse complement strand
GATTGTATACACTAATCCTTAAGGAATTGTAAAATCATATTTACGGACCTTCACGCTTGATATGCTTACCCTGAAGAATTCCCACAATCCTATCCGATCGCTAGGACTTCCATCCCTGACCTTGAGAACGAGCAACACGTACCCTAACAGTGCCAACAGGATGTAGCTGAGGTGCAGCAAGATGTCTGCCCAGAGTGGCGGAGCAGAAACATAAGTATCCGTTGAACTGTCAATCCCGGAAAAAATTCCGTTGGGGTGTAATGAAAAAATACTGCCAACAACGACTGCGATGCAAGTAGCGATGAGAATTGCAAGCCGCGTCTTTTTTTGAGTACTGGGTGGAAATTGCAAACAAAACAGAACAAAAAAGACAATTACTGCGTATGCCGTAACAAAGGAGATTCGGCCAAACCACAGGCGCACCCAGTCAAAGGATGTTCTATCCACGTAGATATTATTTAGTACCCATGCACTGGCAGAAAAAAGCATCCCACTCGCGAATGCTACGGGGTAGCGGTTTTGGAAGCGATTTTTTATTAAGATCAAGCCCATTGTGGCGAAAAAAACTGCAAGGCCAGTGGCGACTACGGCTTGTTCGATTGTGATGCGTGGCGTGAGAATCATACGGATGTGTCGCCTGGTTTAGCTTCTCCACGAGGGAAAGTAATCCTAAGGACTGTCCGTCGTTCATCCGCCTCGGGAATCGAGATGGTGCCGCCATGCGCTTTCGCTATCCAGTTAGCTAAGTGTAACTCCAGGCCTGTTATCCCAGCGCGACGATCCTGGAAAGTTGGTCGCTGCAATTTAATCTCATCCAAAAGTTCGCGCATGCGCTTGCCGAGACGTTGCTCAAGTGGGCTCAAAATCACATCTATTTGAGTGGTTTTTTGATCTTGCCAGAGCTCAATAAGCAGCCCGCTGGTCGTTAAGCGAATAGCGCGCACGAGTAGCAACTGGAATAATCGGTAGAGCAAAAAGGGATCGGCGTGCACTTCAAGAGATTCGGTTACGGGTCTAAAAAAGATTTCCTGTTTTTGAGAACAGGTTAGATCTTGAAGTTCATCAACGAGATCGTAGAGTGTCGCGACAAGGTCAGTCCTCTCCGGTTTTGGTTTGATTTTACCGGCGCCCGAGCGGGAAAGTTCCAAAACGTGGTCAATAAATTTGCTCATCCAAGCTACCTCGGTTTGGAGGCTGGCGATAGCGCTTCCCTTGGTCTCGGGGTCTTGCAGAGCAAAAGACAGGACTATCACGGGATTTTTAAGATCATGCGCGAGCTGGTCAAAATGTAAGCGATCCAGAGGATCTCGGCCGGCAAGACGCTCGTGCAAAGCATCCAACTCTGACGTGTTGCGACGTAGCAACTCACGAACCTGACGGTGCCGCAGCTCTTCGTACCGCTTTTGGTGGGCGAGTCTAACGAGTGGGCTAATTAGAATAACCAGTTTTAGTAGCATGTCCCGATCTTGATGTGCCCACAAGTCTCCGTTACGCTTCGGTCCAAGCCATAAAACCAGTAATGGATGCTCTGCCAAAACAAACATGAGCTGGTCTATCGTTTTGTGTTTTTGCTTAACGATGTGCTCGGCGCCTTCGAGTACCGCAACTTTGGCGTCGGTTGCCGAGCTTAATCGTGAAGCCAAGCGTTCGGGGATGTCTGCCAAACTTGATCGCGTCGTTAACTCGAGTGTCAGTTGTTCAACATTACGATAGTAACTATAAGACCCTGGAAAAATAATTCGCTCGAATAGTTGCTCGGCCCTTGGCACGAGGCATGTTAAACCAAACGCGCCTGCGCCAACCGACGCAATAATGGCTAGCAGTCTAACGGTCGGGTAGTCCGTTAAATACGTTTCCTCAAGGGCTAATACTGCAAAAGTTATTGGTGCGAGAGCGAGAGGCACCGCAAAAATAGTGGCGAGCCGGCGTGTAGTGGTGACTAGGGCATAGTGCATCTAGGTCTCGATACGAGTCTTTACGGGTAACCAAAGTGTAAAAACGGTGCCGTGCGGTTTGTTATCCGTGACCTCGCACTTACCGCGATAGTTCTGTACCAGGTTGCGCACAACGGAAAGGCCTAAACCACTTCCTTTTGTTTCACGGCTGGTCGAGGCGCGAAAAAAGGGCTCAAAGATGAGTGGCTTTTCTTCGTCTGGAATTCCATGGCCGGTATCAAATATTTTTATCTCGAGACCAGTCTCCAGCACGTCAAAATGACAAAGTATTGATGTTTGCTTAGGGGAGTAGGAGATCGCATTGCCAAGTAAGTTGCCAACCATTTGTTCCAGGTGAACGCGCTTGATTGCGACTGCAGACCCGACTGGTTTGACATCAAACTGCAGGTGCATTTGCTTAGCAGCACAGCACGATTGATATGTTGCGGCCAACGTACGTATAAACTCATCGAGCGATAACCAAGTGTGCGTGGTCAGTCCGGTGGTAGCCTGAGAACCGGATAGAGCTAATTCTTGCGAGAGTTCCAGCAGTTGCCGCGAAGCGTTTTTTACACCGGTAAGATTTTCTTTAGGCAAAGAAAGCGTGCCGCTTTCTAAACTGGCGTTGAGTACCGTGAGGGGAGTGCGTAACTCTTCGGCGATCATTTTAAAAAATAATGCGCGCTCTCTGAACCTCTTGTAGAGCACCGCATTAGATAGAGCGATCTCTTTGGAACGTTGCTCTGTGAGCTGTTCTAGTTCAGCCAGGTGGTTTTCGCGCGCTCGTCGGGTTACGTCAATCTCAAGCTCTGCCGCATGGACCCTAACATCCTGTACGAGCGACCTAACCTCTCCCTCGCTGAACGCGATGTTGAGCCGCTTGCGTCCTGCAAAAAAAATCCCGCCGGAGGCGGGAATGATCAAAGCGCAACGCTGGGGGCCAGACTCGTGCGTACTAGCAAGTCCTATCTTGGTGGCAATACGACGAGAAATGTCGATTGTGTTGGCTCTCCCGGTAGCTTCAGCCGAAAATATTTTATTTACCGTAGGACACGTTCCAGCGCTCAGTTTGGTGCCGTCTGATTGTCTCCAGGTGGCACCAATCAGTCCATAGCGACGTACAATGTTTCTTAAAAATATTTGGGTATCAGAGATATTGTTCCCCAAGTTAGTCATGGCATTTTGTAGCCGGTGCTTTTGTAAATACTCGATTATTTGCTGGACAACTACACCCAGTGCCATGGCGGCAACAAGGCTTGTCAATCGCACGACACTTGTTGAGGCTTGGTTCTCCAATGTAATGAGCCCATAGCCAACTAATCCCAGCGTAACGCCGATAACTAGTAAACCCGATACTGAGCTCGCGACTCGTCTTGAAATTGAAACCGATGCGCCAAACGCACCGTGCCGCAGTATCGCGTATGTAAAACTAAATAAAAAGATGCTAGCCGAAAGGTACGAGTAATAGTAAACATAATGCTCAGTAACGTTGAATGCGCTAAGGACTGAAAAGAAGATGGCAAGCAGCGTTGTAGCAAGTAAGCCTGCACCGGCGATTCTAAAAATAGTCCGGTGCTCTTTCGAAAATATTGGCCACTTTGACCTTATTAATAGCGAACACATGAGAAGGAGGAGAAGATATCCAGTGTGAGCGATATAAAACCAAGGACTACTCGTATGAGTACTGAGTGTTCCGGCCGCCTGATCAAAGTACAGCACAAGACCGCGTGGCCACATTGCGATACCTACCCCCGCGATCGTTATTAATGTCGCTATCGTTAAGATGGTTAGCTTAACTGTTCTGCTAAAAACGGGCTCGGTAGACAAAGAAAAAATGACACTGCTAAGAAGAACCAAGTAAGGAATTGCATATGTAAGACGTCCGGCCTGCACACATAACAATACATTTGTCGTGCGGTCGTCGAGGACGTTTGCTAGGAGCCAAATAGACAAGGAACTAATGACAAAAATGGCGCTTCCACTCGATGTGCCATTTTGTTTTTTACGTGACCAAAGCAAAAAGCTCATTAACAGTCCCAAAACAGCTAGAACGACGACAATTACAGCCTGTATGATGCTAATCTGTGGTTCGGGCACGGTTGCGTAGGCTAATCCCGCGGGCCTAAGCTAGTCAACTTTGCTTAGAACGCTTAAATAAAAGTGAAATATTATTTCAGCACAAAACACGGGGGCTTTATTAAACCTGGCGTCATCAATCTAACGCAACGGATAATATGATATATCCGTATGCACCATCACAACCAAAGACAGTATCAGCGGTTATCAGCCGCTGAGCGCGAGGAGATTAGTCGAGGCCTGGCGCAGGCAAAGAATCTCTCGAAGATTGCAGAATGTTTACGTCGCAGTACCAGCACCATCTCTCGTGAAGTACGTCGCAACAGTGGCTCAAGTGGCTACCGAGCGTACTCGGTTGGTCGTTGTGCGCAACAACAAATTCTTAGGACAATCAAGGCATGGGAAAGTTCCAAGCGTGAAGCAAAAAAACCTATGAGATAACGCACGAGTTAGCAGCAACCAAACGCTTCTTTAAGAGTGATCGTTTAAAATCGTTGCTCAGTATCGGTCTTTATTCAAAAAATGTGATGCTCGGATACGCCATAGCTGAAAAGCTCTCGAACGGATATGTGATCGGCCATTTTTCTAGAAGCAACACGTCCTTCCCTGGTATTTCCGAGGCACTTATGCAGGACCACGCGAAGTACATGGATTCGCTTAAATTTGCTTTCATTAATATTGAGTCAGATCTGGGACTTGAAAGCATGCGACGATCAAAAAT
>JAZDNR010000056.1:0-5925 GCA_043799475.1 Parcubacteria group bacterium | reverse complement strand
CAGTCATGATCTTCCTGGAATCGTTTGGCAAGAAACGACCGGGGACCTGTTAGGGCCCTACGATTATCCTATGCTCTTTTCCCAGTGGAACGGTAGTTATTGGGCTAAAGCAGATGGTGTAACAGCTGGGGCTGATGATGTCAGCAATAACCCAGGTGCTAATTCTTACCAGCACTTTCGCTTTAACAGTAAAGATCAGCCTACATTTGTCTGGGATGGACAACTCGGACCTACCACCTCTGCCGTCTATTACACCGAATGGAATGGCACGCAATTTGTTCAAGCTGACCATGTAACATCGGGAAAGAATAATGTTAGTAATGGTCCGACTAGCGCAAATGCACTGGCCTTTGCACTCAATAGTAATGATCTGCCCATTGTGGTCTGGAATGTTTCCCCCGGTATTTATATTTCGCGCTACGACCCATCAATTAATGCCTGGGAAGGGCCAGATGACTCACCGGGCTATATGGTATTGACCAGAGCAAACGCGACATTACCGAGTATCCAAAACGATCATTTTGATAATCCGGCTATCACCTGGATAGAGGGAACACGACCGAATTTCAACGTAATGTTCACGCACTGGATCAACCCTTGCGGCGTTGGCCCCGTCCACGCGCAATCTATCAAAGTTAATAGCATCAATAACAACGTCGTTGCGGCGACACTGACACCACAGGACGATACCCGTGGGGGTGTTATTAATTATTTTATGTCCAACGACGGCACAAACTTTGAACCGACACAGCCCGGGGTGGCGCATTCCTTCAGCACGACCGGGTCCCAGCTGAGATGGGCCGCCGATCTGACGGGTAATGGGACTGACATTTTCAATTGTCCACGCATCGATAGTCTCTCAATCGACTATGTGCTTGCGACGCCGGTCGCGCCAAGCGACAGCGTGACACGTATTGAGGGTCAAGATCCCTCTGACACTTCAGTCAAAATTTCTAAATCTCGTTACCCCAATGCTGGCAGCGCTGACTATGCTGTCTTGGCGCGCGACAACATTATGATTGACGCCTTTGCGGCTGGCCCCTTAAGCAATCGACTAGATGGGCCGCTGCTTTTAACTAAGACCGACCAGCTCAACCCTTCCGTGCTTACGGAGCTGCAACGTGTGCTAGGTGCGAATGGTGAAAAGACCATTTTTATCGCCGGTGGCCCCCAGGCTGTTAGTGAGGCGGTTGAACAAGCGCTACATGATAATGGATTCTTAACTAAGCGGCTGGGTGGCATTAACCGCCGCGAGACAGCCACCAAGATCGCAGCGGAGATTATCACGCATAATCCGCTACCGACCGTACGCGCTTTTTTGACCGAGGATGAAGCTCTGGTCGACGCTCTTGGCACAGCGGCCTTAGCCGGCGACGTGTCCGATGATATGGCTGATGTCATTTTGCTTAATCAACGTACTAGCAAAAAGTTAGACCCCTTTACTGAACAGTTCCTGCAACAACATCCAGCCATAACTGAGGTTCACCTAGTTGGTGGTCCTGCTGCGCTCGTCGACGGTCTCGAGACAACCATTAAACAGCGCGTTAGCAGCCTGACCAACCCTGACCGCGTAAGCGGTGCCGATCGCTACGCAACAAATATTAATCTTGTAAAACGCTTCTTTATCGATGCTCCAGTGGCTGTGGTGGTAGCTTCAGGTGAACAGCGCACGATCCCAGGTGCACTCTCACTTTCAGCCACTGCCGCGACAAACAGCAATTTGTTTGGGGCGCTATTGGCTGGACCCTACGCGGCTGATCAACATGCGCCGTTGTTACTGACAAGGAGCGCCTCTTTGCCCGATGTGATATCAGATTATCTGCGGGCCAACGCCGCAACGATCAATTCGACAACAATTATCGGCTCAGTTGATGATGTCAGTGCCGCAGTTGAAAACCAGCTTCGCGATAGCATCTAGTCTGCATAAGGCTTGCAAATCTAGGGTCGATCAGTACAATAACGCCAGTTCTTTATAGCCAGAAATGGCCGATCGCCCGCTAGACGGGAGACCGGCTGTTTCGCTTGGGGGCTTGGGGGATGAAGTGCAGCCCCTTGACCTAAAACTACCGAGGGCTTAGTATCGCCCTTACGGTGCTCCTGCCGGGCGGGTCACACCTGTTCCCATTTCGAACACAGAAGTTAAGCCGCCCAGGGCCGATGATACCGGGTCTCCCGGGAAAGTAGGTCAGCGCCGGTCTATGAAAGAACCGCCCCCGAAGGGTGGTTTTTTCGTGCTGTTTTTTCGTGCTACACAAAATACTCGCCATAGTGTATGTCTTAGGGCCTGGCCGACATTCTTTGGAGGGGTGCGAGAGCGGCTTAATCGGATGGTCCCGAAAACCATTATGCCTGCATAAGGCATCGTGGGTTCGAATCCCACCCCCTCCGCCAATGATCCGTACACATCACATTATAGTTAGCAGCACCGAGTCGAGTGGCAGTAGCACTCTAAGTTCTGGCTGTGAATCGTATTGCGCCATATCGCGCTACAATAAACAGCATGTTAGCGAGAGCCTTTACAACAGCCGAGAGCCTCATGGTCGTAGCCACGATTGGAATTCTCTCGGCCGTGATTGTGATTGCCGTTACGGCTGATAAACGTCTGGTCGACACGCGCAATACGCAGCGTCGAACTGACGTGGCCACAATTATTTCGGCCGTGACCCGCTACTCGATTGATCACAATGGTATCCTCCCCAAGAGCATCCCCGCCGACTCACGCGAGATATGTCAGTCCGAGGTATCTGACTGCACTGGCCTTGTTGATCTTTCGGTTTTAACCGAAAAGGGTCAGTACCTGGTATACCTGCCCGCTGATCCTCAATCGGGCTCCGCCAACGGCACCGGCTACTCTATCAAACGCATTGGGGCCAACCGTATCCAGGTGGCAGCCCCTTTAGCCGAGTGGGGTGTGGTTATTACTGAGGTGCAGTAGTCACAAGGAGAACAACGCGCAACACTGACCCAAGTTCTCCCGAGGTCTAGACCGGGGCCCGCAAGCCCGCTAACATACTCTTATAAGGAGATGACCAAGACCCACCTACGTACGACCCAACTTGCCAAGCGCGCCGCTAGCCTGGCGCTCGTTTTGGCCGCGCCCTTGTTGTTATCGGCCTGCGCCGCCCCCCAAGAGCCACCTATCCCCTTGGTCTGGTGGAACGTTTTTGACGACCCCTTGGTCTACCGCGATCTCATTAGAACCTACGAGGAGGAGAACAACGTCGAGATCGAGCTGGTCAATTTGCCTTATGCGGGTTACGAGGAAGAGTTGGTGCGCGCCCTGGCCTCCGGGACCGGTCCTGACATCTTTACCATCCACAACACTTGGATCCCCGAGCATCGTGATCTCATTGCGCCTCTCCCTATATTAGAGGACTATGCCGATCTCTCCGAGGATGAACTTGGCGCTATCAAGCCACGGCTCGAGGTTCTCCCGGGACTACGGGATTATGTGGATGCGTATGTACCGGTCGTCTCTAATGATTTTGTGAGCGAAGGCCGTATTATGGCGATCCCTTTTTATGTCGACAACTTGGCCCTTTACTACAACAAAGACTTACTTAACTCGGCCAATCAGCAAGTTCCCCAGACCTGGGACCAATTTGTAGAGGTAGCCAACGCGCTCACCACACGCGACGCTCAGGGTCGCATTGTGCGCTCCGGAGCCGCTTTGGGAGCTGCCTCCAACATTAATCGCTCGATCGATATTTTGGCCGCACTCATGCTCCAGAACGGCACCGCCGCGGTGGACGACACCCGTCAGTTTGCCGCCTTTGATCGCGAACAACAGACGGTCGAGGGCGAGGACGTCAATCCGGGGTTACAAGCCCTAGAGTTCTACACGGACTTTGCCATCGACACCTCGGATCACTTCACTTGGAGCCTAGACCCCAACGTGTGGTACTCGATCGACAACTTTGCCTCAGGTGAAGTCGCCATGATGCTCAACTACTCCCACCAGGTTGACGAAGTGCGCGCCGCTAACGCCAAGCTCAACTTTGGGATTGCTCGTCTGCCACAGCTACCGGGAGCGCGCACCTATCAAACCTATGCCAACTACTGGGGCCAGACCGTGTCCAAAGCCTCACAATACAGTTTTGAGGCTTGGGAGTTTTTGAACTTCCTCTCGCGAGATGACAACAATCTTACTATCTTAGACGGCCTGCAACGCCCGCCCGCCAAGACCTCTCAAATTCCCGCCTTTGAGAATGATCTCGATCTAGGTGTCTTTGCCGATCAAGCTGCTGTGGCTGAGAGCTTCTACACCCCCGACATTAACCTAACCGAGACGGTACTCGCCACAGCTATTGAGGACGTCATTCTCAATCGTCGCAAGGCCCTAGATGCCCTTCAAGTAGCCGCCAGTCAGATCACGCAACGTCTGCAGAGCCGCGAGTTCCCTCCTACTGGCATTTAAGGTAAGCTTTTAGCCATGCTCGAGAGATTAAAGGACGCCGGACTTTACCTGGCCGTGAAGCTATCCGTAGATTCCCCTGTGGGACCAACACAACCTCCTGGTGGAACTGGCACTACTCCACCCACTAATCCTCCTGGTGGAACTGGCACTACAACGGAAACCGTAGCAATACCTGACGTACTGCCAAAAGGGGACTTTGCCGGCATCATTACTAATGTTATCAACTGGGGTCTCGGCATCGCCGGGAGCGTAGCTACGCTCATGCTCTTTGTGGGCGGCTTTATGTATGTGGCTGCCGCCGGTGACGAACAACGCATCGAGCGCGCCAAAAAAATAATTAAAGGCGCTATCATTGGTATCATCGTCATGCTCATGGCCGGTGTCATTGTGAACACTATCAACTACGCCCTCTTTAAAGGCGCCACTGGCAGACAAACCGGTACCCAGTCTACGGCCCCATAGTCGGGTAACTAACGACTTGGTGTATACTTACTGACATGCTTCCCTTAGATCATCTCGCCCAATCGGTCATATCCCCACCCACAGGCACAACCTTGCCAACGGGTGAGATTGGTTCGTACATGGTCAATGTAATTAACTGGGGCATTGGAATAGCCGGCACCGTGGCCGTGCTCGTACTAGTTATTAGCGGCTTTTTGTATGTGACTGCCTCAGGCGATGAAACACGGCTAGAACGAGCAAAAAAGGGCATTAGAGGCGCTATCACCGGTATAATTATCATGCTTATTGCCGCTGTAATCGTAAATACTATCAACTACGCCATTCTCCGTGGCAGGGGTAGTTCGACTCCGAGAACTCCTTCTCGATCGGATTTGTTCGTATAGGATAGTCGCTGTATACTACTTGCAAGGTTTTCCACAATCATTTAATTAAGGAGCAACTAGCTTAAAACCCCTATGAACAAACTCGCAACCAAGTTTCTCGTAAAGACCAGCGCCATCGCTGCTGCCGCCTCGGCTCTCCTCATCGCTCGCAGTGCGGGTGCTCAGGTGGGAGTTCCGCGCATTCCGCAGTTACGTGACACTACTATCTTTGAGACGATTATCGCGGTCGTCACCTGGGGTCTTGGTATCGCAGGAGCTGTCGCCGTACTCTACCTCATCGTCGGAGGTTTTATGTACATCACTGCCAGTGGTGATGAGGGCCGTATCGAAAAAGCCAAGAACACCATCAAGAACGCCATCATCGGTATCGTGGTGATCTTGCTGGCTTTGGTGATCGTCTTGACCCTTAACGAGGTCTTGGCGCCCTAAGCACGGTACGTTTGGTAAGGTCTGAACTTCTGGATAAAAAAAGAGAGGCCGACGGGGGAACCCGAAGGCCTCTTTGTTTTGCAGGCATTTACGCGTCTGCAAAACGACGAAACGAGCGAAAGAACGAGAAGAGGCTCTAGGAGGTCTGTTGAGTTGCACGGCTGTCACCCGGTTCGTACAAACCGAGGTGACCACCTGCGCCCAGCTCCTCCCAACCACTATCACAACACTGAC
>JAZDNR010000086.1:0-4920 GCA_043799475.1 Parcubacteria group bacterium | reverse complement strand
CGCTTAAAGGCGCTTGAGTAGACATCTTTGTGCATAAGTGGCCAAATTTGGTCATTTTTTTGTGTTCTTTGGGGTTGAACTGCGGGCTCCGGTGGAATAGAATGGATCTAGAGAGGTGAAAAGTGGATAATTGTGGGGATAAATACGCTGAAAAGTGGACAAGTTCCCACAAGACCGTCCTCGCGGAGAGTAGCGGTCTGATCGCCCTGGATCAGGCGTTACTCTCTGGCGGGGCCGATATCTACGTGTTCATCCACTCGTGAAATCAAAAAACTGCACCAAACCAGTGTTTATAGGGGAGTATCAGCACAGTATTGACATAAAAGGACGGCTCGCCGTGCCGGCCAAATTTCGTGCTCGTCTAGCTAAAGGAGCGGTTGTCACGCGTGGTCTTGATCAAAGTTTGTTTTTGTACGCCATGAATGAATGGCAACAGCTAGCCGAGCGACTCTCAAAGCTCTCAATCGCTAAGGCCAATACGCGCGCTTTTGCTCGTTTGATGTTGGCTGGAGCGATGGATGTCCAGGTCGATCGTCAGGGGCGCATTATTATTCCGGAGTATCTACGGGCCTATGCCAAAATTGGTAAGCAGGTTGTGTTAGCGGGTCTCTATAGCCGCATTGAAATTTGGGACAAGGCCACCTGGGAACGCTATACCGCCAGTACCGAGAAAAAGAGCACTGATATCGCTGAGCAACTGACTGATCTGGGAGTCTAGTTATGGCACGCTTACTTTCGATTGCTCGCGCCGGTTCCTCTGGGCCCACTGGGCGCAAACGGGCTCTAGTCGTGCCTTTTAAATTGGGTCCTGTGACACTTACTATCTTGACCGTAGCTTTGGTCGGCTTGCTGGCTCTCTTTTTTATTATTTCGACCACTTCGACCTCAGCCGAGGGTTTTGAGTTACATTCGCTTGAGCAGCGGGCGGATGAACTACACGAGCAGAATCAACAACTTGAGGTAGATCTCTCTAAACTGCGCTCGCTGGATCGGCTCGAACAACGACTCAACACGGGTAATCTAAACTTTGTACCGGTGACCAAAGTAACAACTCTGCGGCTTCCAGATGGTAGCGTTGCGGTCAGTCAGTCCAAGTAGGGTAGACTAGATCTATGTTGCCCAAAAGACCCAAGCGGGGCGCGCGCCGGTCTCTATTTACGCTGGCCAAACCCGAGCGTGACCGTGTGCCGTACCTAACCCTTGTTTTGCTGCTTTTTGCGGTTGGGGTAACGGCGCGACTCTTTTATCTGCAAGTTCTGCAAGGTCCTTATTATCAAGCACTAGCCGAGAACCAGCGCGCGCTCATCAAGGAACTCAATCCCGTGCGCGGGTCGATCTATCTTCGCGATGTCAATAGTGGTGAGGAGTTCCCCCTGGCGACAAATCAGGAGCTTATGTTTGTATATGCCGTACCGCGAGATGTTGAAGATCCAGAGGCGATCGCTAAAGCAGCTGGAGAGATTTTGGATTTTAAGGAGGCGGAGCAAAAAGATCTTGTCAGCCGTCTGCAAAATAGGGAGGATCTCTACGAGCCGGTCAAACGTCAGGTTGATAAAAAAACTTGGGAGGAGCTTGAGTCGCACGAGTTAGCAGGTCTTGCAGCGGCACCTGAGGAGTGGCGTACTTATCCGGAGGGAGAACTGGCCGCTCAAGTGGTGGGGTATGTGGGGTTTGAGGGTGATAAACAAGTCGGGCAATACGGTGTCGAAGGTTACTTTAATGATGAACTGGCCGGGCGCATTGGCGCCATTGAATCTGAGCGCGATTCAGCGGGACGGCGGATTATTTCCGCCGATAGTCAAATTGCCCCGGCGCAAAATGGTGTAGACATAGTCTTAACCATCGATCGTACTATCCAGCATTTAACCCAACAAGTTCTCGACGGGGGTGTCAAAAAATACGATGCCGTATATGGGGACGCCATCGTTATGAACCCCAAAAACGGCGAGATCCTGGCTATGGCTGCCTCGCCCGGGTTTAATCCTAATGAGTATGAAAAAGTAAAAGATTTGGCGGTGTTTAAAAACTCGGCGATTTTTGATAGTTACGAACCGGGTTCTACTTTTAAACCTTTGGTAGCCGCCGCGGCGATCGACCTGGGTCTGATTGACCCAGAGACAACCTTTACTGACACGGGCTGCCGCAAAGTGGATGTGTTCAACATCTGTAACTTTGATAAGAGTGGACCGGGGATCATCACTACGCTCGGGGCGCTAGAGCGCTCGTCCAACGTAGCCATGTCGCAGATTTCGCAAAAAGTCGGGCGTAAAGATCTCTTTGACTATCTGGTAAGCTACGGCCTTAACGCGTTAACGGGGATCGAGCTCGACTCGGAGGCCGAGGTCAATATTAGTGACTCAGATAGCTGGCCCGAATCACAACTTGCCACAATTGGTTTTGGTCAGGGTATTGCGACCACGCCGCTGCATCTTATTACGGGGATGAGTGCCTTTGCCAATGATGGACGGATTATGCAGCCACATGTGGTGCGCGAGTTACGTTATCCCGACGGTCGCGTCGAGCAAAGCGAGCCCAAGGTAGTGAGTGAACCGATCAAGCCATCCACAGCGGTGACTATGACGGCCATGCTTGTATCGGCTATCGAAAACGGTGTGGCTGAGGCGGCGCGTCTCGACAACTACACCATGGCTGGAAAAACAGGTACGGCGCAAGTTGCCAACGAGAAGGGCAGCTATGACAGTGGCAAGTGGATCGCATCCTTTTTTGGCTATGGTCCGGTGCCCAATGATCGGCAGGTTATGATATTGATTCGGCTTTTTGACCCGAGTGCTTCGATCCATGGCGCGAACACGGCTGCTCCGATGTTTGCCGAGTTAGCCCCGCAAATTTTGCACTACTTGCGCATTCCAGAGAATCGTGAGACCAAAGAGCCATGAAACAACAGATCCAGCGCAACATAGAAAGTAAGATCGCCGCGGCTGCTCGTGCCGTACTGGCTCGTTACAAGCCGAGCGTGATTGCAATTACCGGTAGCGTGGGTAAAACGAGTAGTAAAGACGCCATTGCAGCAGTGCTCGCGCAACGCGAGTCGGTGCGGGCGAGCGAGGGTAATTACAATAATGAGCTGGGGCTGCCTTTGACTATTTTAGGAGAACGTTCTCCCGGGCGGAGTGTTCTGGGTTGGTGGAAGTTGTTACGGCGCGCAGACAAACTGGCAAGGGGTGGGGAACAATCATATCCCAAGGTATTGATTTTGGAGATGGCCATGGATCATCCCGGAGATTTAGCCAAACTGGCTCTGATCGCTAAACCGGACATCAGCGTGGTGACCAATGTGGGCGAGTCTCATCTAGAATTTTTTCCGGATGTGGCGGCGATTGCCCAGGAAAAAGCGACCATTGTTAAAGCGCTCGGTCCAGAAGGGCTGGCCATACTTAATGTTGACAATGAGTGGACGCGCAAGATGGGGCAGGGGACGGAGGCCAAAGTTATGACCATTGGTATTGAGCATGAGGCGGATATTAGGGGAACCGAGGTTCACCCGACAGATCAACTACCGGATGCCGTGCTGCAAGACCCGACGATTCTTAAATTGCGGGGGCTTGGACTACCCCTGGGAACGGCCTTTAAAATAAGTTACCAAGGTAAAAGTGTGCCAGTGCGTCTGCCGCGTGTACTCGGTAACCAACAAGTCTACTCGGCACTCGTGGCAGCGGCCGTTGGGCTGAGGCGTGGTATGAACTTAGTTGAGATTAGTGAGGCGCTGCTGCATTATGTCTCGCCGCTCGGCCGGATGAATCTTATCGCCGGGCTAAAAAATTCGCTTATTATTGACGATACTTATAATGCCTCGCCGGCTTCGACTATTGCGGCGTTGGATGTGCTGGCCGAGCTTAAGCCCGCTGGTCGCCGTATTGCGGTACTGGGCGATATGGCAGAACTTGGGACAGCCACCGAATCTGGTCACATGGCGGTTGGTAAGCGCGCCGCCTCAGCTTGTGATTTTGCGGTCTTTGTGGGACAAAAAAGCAAGTGGGCCGCCCAAGCCGCTGAGGCAGAAGGGTTAGTCGACCAGTGCCAAACTCAGGTAATGGACAGCCGACAAGTAGAGGCGGTGTTGCAGCCGGTCTTGCGTCAGGGTGATGTCATTTTGGTCAAAGGCAGTCAGGTCATGCGTATGGAGCGTGTGGTTAAAGCTCTCATGGCTGAGCCCGAGCAAGCCAGTACGTTGTTGGTACGCCAAACCGGACTTTGGGAGAACAAAGTCTAGGAGACTGAGTTTTTTTCTTGGGCTGGTCCTCGTGGCCAGCGACTTGGCGCTGACTAACTTGAGTAATGCGCAAAAGCTTGGCAGGATGGCCCTAATATCCAGGCCCGGCCCTATCGTCTAGTGGCCTAGGACACATGGTTCTCAGCCATGGAACTCGGGTTCGACTCCCGATGGGGTCACCAAAGACTGTTTTTTGATCGATTTAGCTGCGATTTCGAATATCGGAGCGGTATAGGGTGTTCCAATCCTTTTGCCGTCAAAGGTTACGCCGTTGGGGAAAATTGCAGCGGTCAATTTAGCTTTGGCCTCAACGGTTGGGAGAGACTTCCAACGCTTAGCGGGATCGGCCAGCGTCTCGAAACAACGATCGAGATATTTTGTGATGTCGATATCGCGAGTTGAATTTCGCACGCGTTCGGCCTCAACCGCTTCGATCTGCTGCTCGATGGCATTTTTGCGTTGCAGGTAATCTTCTTTGGAAATCATCTCGTCTTGGGGATCGTTGATCTTGAACTCGATGAGTTTGTCACGTTGCTCGATCAGCTTTTTGAGCTGACGTTTGTAGTGTTCCAAACTTTTTACCTGGTCTTGGCTTTTTGACTTTGCAACCTCCAATACGACGGCTCTGAAGAGTTTGAGCACGCCCTTTTCGGGCCTGAGACCACCAAGCAATTGCAGAAACGATTCAT
>JAZDNR010000072.1:0-3168 GCA_043799475.1 Parcubacteria group bacterium | reverse complement strand
ATTTATCGCTGGCGCGGAGCCTCGGTAGCTAATGTTCTCCAGTTTATGCAAGACTTCCCGGCCGCCAAAAAAATTGCGCTGCTGGACAACTTTAGGTCGACGCAAGGGATCTTAGATGCGGCCTACCGGGCGGTGCAGTTTAATAATCCGGATCGGCTCGAACAAAAGTTAGGAATAAAAAAGCAGCTTGTTGCGACACGTGGGCGAGGGACAGTCCCGACCCATTGGCAGTCTAAGACCCGCGAGTATGAGCTGGCGCACCTCACCAACCTTTTGGCGACCCGCAATCAACAAGGACGCGCCTGGTCAGATATCGCCGTGTTGGTCCGTTCCAACGCCGCGGCCGAAGAGATCGTCGAGCAACTTGATAAAGTACATATTCCTTTTCAGTTTATGGCTACTAAGGGCTTGCTCTCCCGACCGGAGGTGCTCGATCTCCTAGCTTGGCTTAGGGTATCGGTCGACTACCATGACTCAGTCTCGCTTTTTAGGGTTCTTAAAGACCGGACCTGGGCGATCGCACCGCTCGATCTCGTAGCGTTGCTGCACTTTGCCAAAAAATACTCATTGTCGCTCTATGCGACTCTGCAAGCAGCAGCAGAACCGCCCGCCGCCAAGTCACCGCGGCCCATCGTGGGCCAAGCGAGTCGGATGCTTATCGCGCGGCTACTTAAAGCAATCGAGAAACACGTTGCGTTGGCACAGTCCAAATCAGCCGGGCAGGTGCTCTATGAGTACGTGACCGAAACCAAACTTCTGACTCGACTCACGCAGTCCAAGACGCAAACACCCGAGGACACCGAGCAAGTACTCAACATCAATCAGTTCTTTAAACTGCTATTTGAGTTTGAGCGTGACTCAGTCGATAAATCGACGCGCGCCTTTTTGGAGTTCTACGATCAAATGCTGCAAGCAGGCGAAAGCCCTAAGCCCTCCGATCTTGAGGCCACGCCTAATGCCGTAAAGATCCTGACGGTTCATGCCGCCAAAGGGCTGGAGTTCCCGGTTGTGGTTTTGTTCAATATGCTGGAGCGGCATTTTCCCTCCACGACGCGCAACGACCCGATTGAGTTACCACTAGAACTTGTCGCCAAAGCAACGCATCTCTCGCTGCCGACGGACGAAAAACTTGCGCACCTAGCTGAGGAGCGTCGCCTTTTTTACGTGGCCTGCACGCGGGCACGCGACGAGTTGATCCTGACGAGTTGCCTGGATGATTGGGGGCTACGTAAGCGCAAGCCCTCGCGTTTTGTCGAGGAGGCTGATATCACCACGCGTGCGACTGTCGAGCAGGCAGCCGCCACGTTACTCAAGACGCCCGAGTTATTTGCGCAGGAGCGCGTTGTCAAGCTGCCGCTGCCCAAGCGCTTTAGCTACACGCAGCTCACTGTTTTTAAAACCTGCCCGCTGCAGTACAAGTTCGCCCATCTCTACAAGATCCCCTCACTCGGCAGCCCCACTTTTAGTTATGGCAAGAGCATTCATGAGACTTTGGCGGCTTTTTATCGTGAGCTAGGAGAACAAGCTCCGACACATCCGCCGTTACAACGTCTACTCGACTTACTTGAGCACTACTGGATTTCTGAGTGGTATCCCTCCAAAGCACACGAGCAGCGTCGCAAGACTGAGGCTAAACAAGCGCTTACTCGGTGGTATGAGCGGAGCGGTGCTGTGGCCCAACCCGCCTTTTGGATCGAGCAGGATTTTAGACTAAAAATGGGGGAGTATACGTTGCATGGTCGCATCGACCGGGCCGACAAGTTGCCGGACGGTTCACTCGAAATCATCGACTACAAAACTGGCAAGCTCAAAGATCCCAAGGCTTTGCAAAAAAACGATCAGTTGGCTCTCTACGCCCTAGCCGCCCAAAAAACATTTAAGCAAAAAGTTAGCAAGCTTACTTGGTACTATATTGATGAGGGTCAGTCGCTAAGTACGACCCGCACGCCGGAGCAACTTGTCACACTCGAACAGGATGTCACGGCACGTATCAAACAAATCCTGGCTAGCGATTTTGTCCCAACTCCCGGCTACCACTGCAAGTTTTGTGACTTCAACAAGATCTGCGAAACCGGCCAGGCCAGCGGATACGTCTAGTTGATGGCGAGCCGTGTATACTTAACTTACCCATGAAACGTTATGTGCTTGGACTAGTCGTTGCCGCCCTTATGTCAGGTGCGGCCCTCGCGGTTGTGTTGTTTTTTCTCAACCCTTTTACCGCAAACTGGATTGGCGTAACTCTTCTACTGACGAGCGCCTACTTTTTGATAGCCAGCATCTTTACACTCATTGGGTTCACCCTGCGGGTGCTCAAGAGCCGCAAAGAGGTCGTGTATGCCCATCTGGCGACCTCTCTACGGCAGGGACTGCTGTTGGCAATTATTGTGGTAGGGTCGCTATTGTTACAAGTCTTCAAAATCTTTAATATATGGAGTGCGCTGCTCTTTGTGGCAGCGGTCGTACTCATCGAATTGGCCTTTCAAAGCCACACTAGTGGTGTGCAACTTAGAGAGGCCAGTCGACTCCCAGCCGGGACATCCGGGAGAACCGCGCCAAGTAAAAAACCACTTGGCTCGGGCGCTCCATCGGAGATGAGTTCACCGCGATTAGCTGACATTGCACCTAAGCGCTACCCCGAACCATGGCACACTCGCTTTATAAAAGACGAAACCAACAAGACCAACACGGACAAACCGGTACCGCCGGTTCAACCGTCGCCACCTTTGGACAAGTAAAGGAGCTGCTCGAGCGCGCGCGTGCCGAGATTGCCGCTGTGGCCAATGGGGCCGAGTTAGAAAAACTGCGCCTGGGTTTTCTCGGTCGCAAAGGCATTTTACCCTTGAGCCTGCGCGAGCTTAAAGACCGTACTCCCGAAGAAAAACGCAGCGTCGGCCCAGCTCTCAACCAAGCGCGCCAAGAGCTCGAGGATGCGGTGAGTTTGCGTGCCAAACAACTCAAGTCAGCGACACTCGAAACACTGGCCGACACGGAAAAAATTGACGTGACTGAGCCGCTGCCGCACCAGCCCCTCGGGCACCTGCACCCAACCGAGCAAATACGACGCCAGGTCGAGGACATCTTTAGATCGATGGGTTTTGAGGTAGTGCGCGGTCAAGAGGTCGACGACGAGGAGAACAACTTTGATTTACTTAATATTCCGGCCAGCCA
>JAZDNR010000047.1:0-20476 GCA_043799475.1 Parcubacteria group bacterium | reverse complement strand
ATAGGGACGCAAGCGACCAACCATGAGATAGTAATCGCCCAAATCTTTAGAGAGGTAGAACTGGTTCCAGTGAACCGGCGGATACACAACAGTGGCATCGCGATGGTAGTACTTTTTGATACGCGCGGCAGTAGTGCGCGAGTTGGCAATAAATTTATCAACGCGCTGTGCGGCTTGCTGATCCCACATGCGTAAACGACTGAGCACAGCAGGCAAAACAACTTTAACCAGACGGCCGTGATGTAGGTCTTCGGTGTAATCGTGTGTATCGTGCCAAAGATAGCGTGTGGGTGTGTGGCAGTAACAAAGATGAATTGTTTCGGGTTTTGTAATGACTCCCTTGGCAAATGAGGACGAGTCGGAGAGCACCACATCAAAACCCGAAAGGTCCAGATGCTCGGTAGCGGTTGGATGGAGCGGCAGATACCACTTGTAGTGCCGCACTCCGCCGGGCAGACGCTGCAAAAAAGAGGTTCGAATTTCGGCCCGGGGGAACAGTTGTTTAGAGACCGTTTGATCGTCTACCAACGTTACAATGGGCGCATGGGGAAACATGTCATGAAAAGCGGCCAAGACGTGTTCTGCCCCACCAAGTTGATTTAAGGCATCGTGAACAAGAGCAATACGCATAATTCGGCTCGATCTAAATGGAAGTGGCTAAAGGGATAAGGAGGTTAGCGTTAATACTAGCAGTTGTAGCCTTTTTTGGCCCGCTGCTAGACCACAAATGATGCACTAAGTAAAGGCTGAAAGTTACGTCGGACTAGTGATAATGGCGGCGCAGGCTCACGGGGACCGGCGGTCCGTCCGCTCCGACGGCGGACGGCCGCCTGTGCTCTCGGCGCTGTCTGCCTGACGTTGTCAGGCACCAAGCAGACAGCGCCTCCGAGAACTTCCCGCTCACCTTCGCCGCTCCTAGCGTGCCTCGTATTCTTTCCTGCCCAAATTAAAGGACCCAGAAGCGTTGCTAGCTTCTGGGTCCGACGACGCGAGTTGATACTTTCTTCCGCCTCTTCTCGCAAGGGCGGGGTCCAGGTTTTTTTCCGGCGCCGGTTAAAACCTATAAAACGGCGCGGGTGCCTCTCGGGGCACTAGTTTCAATGCTTCATACAGGCCGACTCCTTTCATGTGATGTTGGGGCGCCGATGAGGATCGTTCGATGCACTACGTGGTGATGTTCTCACCCATTAGGCGGGTGACCTCCTCCTGGATGTACTCCTTGTTGAGCATAACCGGCATGCGGTCAGCCGGACTGCTCGCCTTCACTGCCAGTGAGAAAGCCGATTCGAAATCTACGCCTTGTTTTACGAGACGGAGCACGTGACCAAGCGCACTCTCCACAATCATGTGGATCATGATTATTCTCCTAGACCGCAGATTGCAAAGGACCCAAAAGATCCACTACAAACTGCGGTCACGCTATGTAAAGAGCCTCCCTCTATTGGGAACGGAAAAAAATAGCAGATTTTAAGGTCACTGTCAAGACACTACTTAATTATTTGCTACTTAGTGGCTCTATAGAGCCTAAACTGCGGCCTTGCGCGATAGCACTGCGGGCAGGGTGCGGAGTAAAATCTTGAGATCAAGCAGTAGCGACCAGTGTTCAACATAGTAACTGTCGAGCCGAACCTCATCCTCAAAATCAAGATCAGAACGACCCGAGATAGCCGCAAGGCCAGTAATGCCTGGTTTGATACGTAACAGAGCACGGTGGTGTTTTTTGTATTTTGCAACTTCGGCTGGTTCGTGCGGGCGTGGACCCACAAGGCTCATTTCCCCTTTGAACACATTGATCAATTGTCCGAGTTCATCCAGGGAAGTCTTACGAATTATTCGACCAACGCGTGTGACTCGGGGATCACGTTTCATCTTGAAGAGTGGGCCGCTACGCTCGTTATACTTCATAAGCTGGGCCTTCATAAAACGTGCGTTCTTAATCATCGATCGGAACTTAAACAGTTTAAACTCGCCCTCGTTACCAATGCGGGGCATACGCTCAAAAACGGGACCTTCAGTATCCGCTTTGACGGCGATCGCTATTAATAAAAAGAGAGGAGAAAGAACAGTAAGCCCTACAGACGAACCTACCAAATCAAGTATTCGTTTCCCAACCCTGCCCCAGCCTTCGAGAGGGGTCTTTTTGAGCTCGACGATCGGCATGCCAGCGACCGTGCTGATGGCCATGTGTGTAGCCTGCGTCTCAAAAAGGTTGGGGGTGAACTTGTACTTGAGTCGGCGCTCATCACAGAAATCGACGATGTTTTCTTGCGCGTCCTGGGTGAGCGTACTCTCAGTATTGATCACCTCGGTGATGCTATGTGAGAGGGTGTACTTTTTGATGTCGCGCAGAATGTGCTCGACGTCTTGATGCCCCACGACGCCCACGACCACAACACCCTGTTCTGGATTCTCCCGAAAGTTTTTGCGGAGAAGTCGGCTGGTGGCGTTTTCGCCAATCAGAACCACGCGGTGGATGCCCTTGCCGCGACGTAACTGGAAGGCTTCAATCTGGCGCAAGACGTAGCGCGCAAGGCCGACCAACACAATCGAGAATACCCAAGCCGCCAACACCACAAAGCGCGACGTGTCGGCTTCTTGTCTAAAAAAGAGAATGACAATCAAAGCGAGAGTACCTGTCGAGACAGCCAATACCACTCTAAAGAGCTCATCCAAAAAACGTCGCTCACGGTGCTCGATGTACAAACGCGCAATTCCAAAAAAGATCAGATACAACGGGATTAGCCAGAGGCTCGTCAAAACAAACGAGTCAAAGGCGACGCTCATGCCGGCTGGATGCAACCCCAAAAAGTCAGTCTCAAAACGCAGGTACCACGTCAACGCCCCAGCAGCAAAAAGCGCCAGAGCGTCTACTGGAACTGCGAGAAGACTATAAAACATTTCGCGGCGTTCGTGCTTCACTTATTTGTTGAGTTTTGAGTTCACCTAAAAGCCAAGGAGAACCTGTAAGCCGAATTCTGTACGCCCTTAAGACGCGATGATCATCTCTCTTGGCACGGTCTCGCGACCGTGCTCATGCGACCAACCATTGCTTGGTCTTGCACCAGGTAGGGTTTTCCTTCACGACGTGTTACCACGCCATGCCGTGAGCTCTTACCTCACACTTTTCACCGTTTGCCTGTGACGTTGCTTCCTTGCGGTCGCAGCACCCATCGGCTGACTAGTCTCTGTGGCACTGTCCCTGCACCGTACTTACGAGAGCGCTCGAGCGAGCCCTCGCGTGAGATACTGCGCGGTTGCCGTTAGCAACTACCTACTTCTCAAGATCAAAAGATCGTGAGGGTGTTCGGACTTTCCTCATGCGAGATTTTGCACCCGCACGTGATCATCCGGTTCCCCTTGGCGACGATATTTTGCCCTAAACCACTGTTTATGTCAAGGGCGCGAATTGAATCATCTATTATCTGACTATGGGCCCACTGGATAAATCATATAAAACCTGACCCAGAACTAATAGGCTTGTAGCGCTTAACCAGCTAACTACAAGCCCATGCTGAGTCTAATGTCACGCAGGGAATATTTATAACAAGTCCAAAAAGACTACCTTGAGGCCTCTGAGACCCCATCTGAATTTAGAAATGCCTCGCCTTAGGCTACCCGATCCAAAATGCTGTTGACCATACGGTCGGCTAGTTTGTTTTGCTCGCGCCGCACATGAGAGAACGAAATCTCAGCAAAGTCACAGGCCAAGCGTTTTACTTCATCGAAGAGCGGAATTAGACCCTTGTTGCGCACGCGGTACTCGCCAGCGAGCTGACGTACCACCAGCTCGCTATCCAGACGACACGTTACTTTTTTTGCACCTAGTCTTTTGGCCTCTTTAAGGGCGTAAATAACTGCTGAGTATTCGGCGTAGTTGTTAGTTTGTTCTCCCAAGTAGTGGCCGTGTTTGGCGATGAGCTGACCCGCGGGCGAATAAATGGCCACACCGAGTGCTGCCGGTCCTGGATTGCCGCGGGCTCCTCCGTCGGTATAGACCACTAGAGAGGAATGTGTTTTAGTCACCGCACCATGGTAGCAAGAATCTGAAGCTCTGCACTTTTGCTTCCACCCCACTCGTTTTGGCGAACCCGTGCCAGAATATCGAGGCGCGCCCCTGGACCAAGTGCATTAAATTCCCCGGCTTGACTAAAAGCAATAGCGCGACGTACCTGGGTCCCTTGCCGCAGACTCACACTTACGTGCTGTTGATCTGCACCTACGAGACGCATACGCTCGATCGTGCAATCTGTAAACTTAATGACGGGTCGAGGATTCCCCATACCATAGGGCTCAAGTTGCGCCAGCCTGTTTACCAATCCCAGATCAACCTGTGCCAGCGCGAGATCGGTGTCGTACTCTAATATTTGTGCTGGCACCGTAGCACCGCGTTTTTTCCGGGTGAACGCGACAAGGCCTGTTCTAAATTGAGTAAGCTTGTCGGACCTGATAGTGCAGCCGGCGGCCACGGCGTGGCCGCCGGCCCTTACAAAAAGCGGACGCATCTGTTCAATGGCCTCAGCTAGATTTACGCCTGGGACACTTCTTCCAGATCCTACGCACAGTTCTCCCTGCTCTAAAACAAAGACAGGGCGGTTGAGTCGCTCAGCTACCTTACTTGCCGCCAGACCGCAGATACCTTTGGGCCAATTAGTGCTAGCGAGAACCAGGGCTGGTTCCTCCTCAAACTGCTGCGCCTCGCTGAGTGCCTCCGTTACAATACGCCGCGTGAGTTGTTGGCGCTCGCGGTTAAGCTGATCAAGCAGCCCCGTAAGCTGCCGCGCAGTGGCGTGGTTGCGCGTAAGCATAAGATCGAGCGAACGCTTGGCATGTTCGAGACGGCCAGCGGCATTTAGCCGTGGGCCCAGTCTAAACCCAATGATCTCTGAGGAGAGAGGATCGTGGCCAGCACTTTGATCGATGAGCGTTTGCAACCCAATACGTCGGGTTCGCCCAAGAGTCTTAAGCCCAAAATGAACTATTAGCCGATTGTCCTCAGCAAGTGGCACCATGTCACAGACTGTGGCGATGGCAGCCAAATCTAGCAGCCATTTTTCTTGGCCAGCGGGTACACCCAACGCGTCATGTAGACCTTTACCCAACCTAAAAGCCAATCCCGCAGCACAAGCGGCCCGAAAAGTTGCTGTCTCCCCCGACTGTTTAGGATTAATCACGACATCGGCCTTAGGCAAGTTCGGCCCAGGCTCGTGATGATCCAGAATTACTACAGATATACCCGCGCGCTTAAGCTGCTCAACGGCTGAGTGACTCTGAGTCCCGTTGTCAACAGTTACTACCAGACTAGGTTTTCGCGCTAATAAATCAGGGATCGATCCAACTTGTAGCCCATAGCCGTCCCTTTCTCGATCAGGTAAAACTGCTTCAACCGCCAGACCCGCGCGCCCAAGCACGTCCACGAGAATAGCCGCAGCGCAGACCCCATCAACATCGTAATCGCCAAAGACGATTACGCGCTCACGCGCATGCACTGCTTTGACAAGTCGCCCGACCGCTTGTGACAAGCCCCGTGGAGCGGTTTTTTCGCCAAAGAGACGCAACTCGTCATAGTGCGGCTGTAAAAAACGCAGAGCCTGCGTAGCACTTACAATCCCGCGATTTACTAAGAGTTCCTCTAAAACACTATCACCCAGCGCGCCAGCTAGCTGATTTACCTTGCCCAGCGAGCGCTTACGCCAAATGGCTCTAGTCGAGGTTGCCTGGACCGTTTGGGTTTGAACCACGCAGAACCTCGTCACCATCTTTTACACCGTCCCCGTCCGTGTCTGAGTTGAGTGGATCGGTTCCAAAGGTATCCTCCTGTTCGTTGCTCAGTCGGTCATTGTCTGGGTCTGCGCTAGTTGTCCCGCTAGCTGTGCTAAGCGCGGCTGCCGTACCCGCGTTACTAGCCGCCGAGGTTTTGGGAGAAGTAGTCGAACTCGAAGAGGCCTCGAGCGAGTCTTGGTAGGCCTTTACACAAGTACCCGTCGGGCTTAATTGCTTGGACTGTGGGCTTAAGGGATCATACCCATTAGCGACCTCAGTGCCGTCATCGTACGTGTCGTTGTCCGTATCCGGATCCGCTTCATCGGTGCCACAGGCCAACTCAACACTGGCCGTCAAACCATCTTGATCCAAGTCACTCTGATCTGGTGTCGTGTTGGTAATGTTGTTGACCGTATTAGTTGTGTTGGGGACGTTAGTAACATTGTTGAGCAGGTTGGTAGCATTGTTGGCCAGATTATTGACCAAGTTGTTACTAAGGTTGTTCACCTGATTGTTAGCCAGATTGTTAGCCAGATTGTTTGATTGCGGAGCAGGCCTCAAAAAGAAAAAGTAAACGGCACCACCAATCGCGGCGAGTGCCAAAATAATTATGATAATTATTAGGATGGTTTTTCCACCGCCCCGTTTTTCGGGTAGTGGCGCTGACATCCCAGGCATTGGTCGCGGCGGCATCCCTACTCCTCCGGGAGGCATGCCCATACTCATCCCAGCCGGACGCGCCGGAACCGGTGTCGTTGGAGTAATCGGCCGCGCAAAGGGCGAAGGACTCCCCGGCTGATCAAAAGCCGAAGCGCGCATCCCCTTGCCGGGGGCGATTGCTTGACGCGTTACCGGAGCCGGTGGTGGCGGTGGCAGAGGCGGACGTGGACGAGGAGTTTGAGTGGGCATAGACCCACTGGGAAATGTGTCTGGCATGTCAATAAGGATACGTGGCGAGTGGCTCTAGCCGCAAGTGGATAAGCTTTTAGCCCTTAGCAAGCTTACTGAGGAGGTCTACGAGGCGCTGTGCAAAAGCCCATTCGTTGTCGTACCACACGCCCAGTTGCACTAGATTGCCCCCAGCTACTTTGGTAAGGCCCGCATCTATCGTGGCCGATTGGCTGGTTTGACGCAGATCTTGAGAGACCAGCAGTTCATCCGAGACTCGCACCAGCCCCTGCCAGTTATGTGTGCGCGCAGCTCGTCGCAGGGCCGTGTTGATCTCGGCGGGAGTGGTGCGTTCTTTAAGCAACACTGTCAACATGGCCAGGTGTACAATTGTGGTTGGCACTCGCACACCTTGACCGGCGTAATTGAGTAAATTCTTGGAGAATACATAAGGCAGGGCCCTGTCCGTATCGAGGGTAATGGGCACAATGTTATCAAGCGCTTGACGCCGTCGTCGTCCTTCTCCGTGAGCTTTGTCAACAACTTCTTGCGAATGCGTGACGGACTGTACCGCAAAGAGTGTCCAGGCTTTTACTGTAAAGTTCTCTTGCAGCATGGACATGACGGGCGCTACAGCCGTCGTGGTACAGGAGGCGTGCGACAGGATCGGACCTTGTAGCGAGCCAGTCTTGGCACCCGCGCCCTGCACAAAAAATTCAACTCGTCCAGCATGTGGAGCAGTACTAATGAGAACGGTCTTAGCTCCCGCGCGTAAGTGACGACGCGCTTCTCGCTCGCTGGTAAACGATCCAGTCGATTCAACTACAACATCGACTTTAAGTTTACCCCAGGGCAACAGCTCGGGTTCCTCCTTTTGGAAAGTCTTAACCACAGTAGCGCCAACGATTAGCTCCTGCCCCGACAGACGCACTGGCAGGGGGAACCGCCCATAAACCGAATCGCGCTGGAGATAGCCTTGTAACTCATACGCCGTAGCGTGATCGTTAATGGCAACAAGCCTAAGATTAGGCTCTTCGCCAAGAAGCAGAATTTTTGCGACTGCTCCACCAATGCGACCGCATCCGTTGATAGCTATGCGGAGTTGATCTGGCTGCATCCTTTATAGTTTAGCACGCAGGTGTTGTTGTCGGTCGAGATAGGTTTGCAAAAAGAGAGCGGCGGCGGCGGCGTCCGGTCGCCCAGCCTTGTCCGCACTTAGGTGTTGCGCCTCACGTGTAGACAGACGCTCATCAACAAGTTGCGTAGTAACGCCGAGTTTGGTTTTTAACTCTTGCGCTAGCTCTTCTGCCTGCTTAGTCATGGGCAGCGCAGTACCTCGCAGTGAAAGCGGCCGCCCAATCACGACATGTGCTACCGATTTTTCTGCGATTAAGAACTTTAGCCGTGCGAGTAAGTTGGTGCGGCTAGTGTCAATAATCTCAAGTGCAAAGGCGAGCGACTGTTCGGGGTTGCTAAGTGCGACACCGACATAGCGCATACCAGGGTCAAGTGCCAGGATTGGATGCAAGTCAGACATAGAGCAAAGTGAGTGGCTAAGAAACCGTTAAAACCTCATGACCATGTTCGGTCACAAGAACCGTATCCTCAAAATGTGCCGAGAGCGAGTGGTCTTTAGTCTGAAAAGTCCAGCCGTTATTCATGAGTTTTACCTCTGCTCCTCCCAGATTGACCATCGGCTCAAGCGCTAACACCATTCCGGCAACAAGCTGTGCGCCACTCCCTTTGCGTCCGTAATTGGGAATAGCGGGCGGTTCATGTATCGCCGTACCCACCCCGTGTCCGACTAAATCACGCACTACAGCCATACCTTGGGCCTCGACATATGATTGGACAGCGTGACCAATATCGCCAATAGTTCTCCCAGGTTTTACCTGATCAATCGCCTTGCGCAGCGCCATACGCGTTACATCAATAAGACGGCTAGCCTCTTTTGAGGCCTGACCCACAGGAACAGTACGAGCAATATCCGAAAAATAGCCCCGGTAAATTGTTCCAAAATCTATCCCCACCATGTCGCCCTGGCACAATTCGCGCTTACCCGGCAATCCATGCACCACCTGCTCATTGATGGAAATACAGATGCTAAAGGGATAATTAAGGTAGCCCTTAAAACTTGGTTGAACTTTATATTCTTTACAAAGCTGCTCGGCCAGACGATCGAGCTCCAGAGTAGTAATGCCCGGTTTGACAGCGGTAACTAGCTGTTTCAAGATCTCGGCCGCAATACGGCAGGCTACTTTGATATGTGCAATTTGGGCAGAGGTTTTTATGTAACTCATTTACGTGCGGGTTTGGAGCTGATCGAGGTTATTCGGGGTGAACCCGATTTGAGTAAGCAAACGGACAATAGAGGCAAAGACTGCCCGTCGACTACGTTCCGCATTAATCCTGTAGAGCCGTCCCTCCCGCTGATAGGCCCGCACTACCGGCAAAACTTGGCGACGATAGACTTGCAGGCGCCGACGGACGATCTGGGGTTGGTCATCGACGCGCGTTACCAAGTGACCTCCACAGGCCCGACATTCGGCTACGGATAAATCACGTACACTCGTACGATTGCCACAACCTACACAGATTTTGCGCTTCTTAAGGCGGCGCACGGCTTCGGCCTCAGAAATATCTATTAGTAAGGCAATTGAACGGCGCTGTGCTTTTGTCAGCATACGATCAATCATCTTTTTTTGACTCAACTTGCGAGGCGAGCCGTCGATGACCAACCCTATTTTTTTTGGCACGCTCTTGAGATAGCGCGTTAAAAGCTGTTTGACTACGGCATCCGGTACGAGCTTGCCTTGTCGCACAATGCGATCCACTTTTTTGCCAATTGCCGTCCGACGTTTCATCTCGTGCTTAAGTAGTTCACCTGTTACAAAATGACGCAGGTTATAGGCTTGCGTTAAAAGTTGGGCCTGGGTTCCCTTACCTGCTCCATTAGGGCCAAGCAACACGATGTTCAAGATGTCTGTAGACACAAGGGGGGCCATGTCCACAAGTGTAGTCCGTACTGTACGATCTACAAAGTAAATCTAAAAAGCGCGCCGCACGCGAGGAGTGTACTCGTGTTCAACCAGTTGCGACTCTAGTTTTTGCAGCGTTTCGAGGATTACCGCCACCGCAATCAACAAACTAGTACCGCCGATACTGACTGTCTGGATATTAAAGGTAGAACGCAGCAAAAAAGGCAACACAGCAACAACCCCCAAAAAGACCGCCCCAAGCGGTACGACACGGTAGAGCACCATGTTAAGGTAGCGCGCCGTAGGTGGGCCAGGACGGATGCCAGGAACAAAACCACCCTGCTTTTGGATATTCTCCGCGATACTCTTGGGTTCGAAAATGATAGAGGTGTAAAAGAAGGTGAACAATACCACCAGCACAAAATATATCATTGCGTAGTAGGTCTGGTTGTTAAAAAAGTTCACCACAAACTGTGAGACGTTTTTTACAGTTTCATTGTCCAGATTAACGGTGTAGTTAGCAATCAGCCCAGGGAACAACAAAATCGAAAGCGCAAAGATAATCGGGATTACACCCGCTTGGTTGATGCGCAAGGGTAGATGTGTGGCTGCACCACCAAGGGCTCCGGCGCCCCGCATCTGGCGAGCATAGCGAATAGGGATATTACGTTGGGCTTCTTGGATAAAGACGATAGCGGCGATCACCACCAGTCCCACGATTAACACTCCCAAAAGTGGCCCTAGGTCAGTGCTCTCTACGGTCGCACGAGTTTGTTGGATTTGGGTAGGGATACGCGCGGTGATTCCGGCAAAGATAAGTAGCGAAATACCGTTGCCCACACCGTACTCAGAGATGAGTTCTCCCAGCCACATTACTAGTATTGCACCGGCAATCATTACAAGGAGGATCTCGGCCATTAGATAGGGGTTGAGTGATTCAAAGATATCAAGAGGCTGGCCGCCGGTTTGCGCCGATCCCCGGGTGAACAGGAGCAAAGTACCGTAGCCCTGCACTAGGCCGAGCGGGATTGACAAAATGCGAGTGTATTGGTTGATGCGTCGACGACCGTCCTCGCCACCCTCTTTTTGCAGCTCGTGCAACTTGGGTATGATCTGCGTCATAAGCTGCACAATGATCGAGGCAGTAATGTAGGGACCGGTACCAAGCATTACTATAGAAAGTGAGGAGAGTCCGCCCCCGGCAAAGATATCCAGCAGCCCAACAAATTGATTGTTGCCGATAAACTGGGCGAGCTGCTCTGTATCGACTCCGGGCAGCGGAATATGCGCCAAGACTCGGTAGAGAATTAAAATCCCAAAGGTAAAAAGTAACTTACGCCGTACATCCTTGGCGCGCACTATTTTGAGAAGTGTCTTGAGCATGGGCTTACGCTACTTTTTAGGAGAAGGCTTTGCGGCAACTTGAGCACCGATGATCTTGCCTCCGGCTGCTTCGATTTTCTTGGTAGCCGCTTTTGAGATAAAGGGGGTATAGACACTTAATTTCTTTTTGATTTCTCCTTCTCCTAAAATTTTAAAATTACGTGCTTGCGTAGGTACAAGCCGCTTGCTTTTAAGCGTTTTGAGGTTAACTGTGTCTCCCGCCGCAAAGTGCTTGTCGAGCTCTTCAATGTTTACAATTGCGGTTTTTGTAAAGCGACTAGTAAAACCGCGTAATTTTGGCAAGAGTCGGTAGAGTGGTGTATGTCCCCCTTCAAAGCGCGGGCGCACTCCCCCACCCGCACGAGAGTTTTGACCTTTGGTCCCGCGACCAGCCGTCGTACCAAGACCCGAACCAGTCCCGCGCCCGCGCCGTTTACGATTTGTTCTCCCGGGATTTTGTAAATTACTGAGACCCTCTGGTCGCCCCTCTGATCGCATCATGATGTACCCTTCTTTTTGAGAGCGGGTTTGCTAATCGACTGAAAAGTACCCTTGACAGTTACGCCCCGTGTTGCCGAGAGAACTTCTGGGGTGCGTAGTTGAGAGAGCGCTTCAATAGTGGCTTTGACATTGTTGGCCGCATTGGATGAACCGAACATTTTAGATACAACGTTCCTAATACCTGCCAGCTCAATGACTGGTCGCACTGCCCCACCCGCGATTATTCCAGTACCAGGACGGGCGGGTTTAATAAGAATATCTGCACCACCAAAATGTACCCGTACTTCGTGTGGGATAGTGTCATTGATAATGGGAACCTCAACCAGGTTTTTACGTGCCAGGCGTGCGGCTTTGTCGACGGCGCTACTTACATCACGACCTTTGCCCATGCCAAAGCCAACCCGACCACGCCGGTTTCCAAGCACTACCGTCGCTCTAAATTTAAACCGTTTACCTCCCGCAACAACACGCGCCACACGCGAGAGATCAACCATCTTGTGGTCGAACTCACTTTTTGGTCTGCGTCCTCGTGATTCTCTGCGATCCATATAGAGTAATTTTACACTTAGAGTTTAAGTCCAGCTGCTCTCGCACCTTGTGCCACGGCCGCTACTCGACCGTGATAGGCCCGCCCCGCGCGATCAAAAACTGCCGCCTTAATGCCTTTTTTAAGGGCCAGTTCAGCAACTTTGCTGCCGGCCAATTTGGCGCGCTCCGTCTTGTTCTTGCCCTTAAGTTTACGATCCCACAGACTAATAAGAGTTTTACCAGTTTCATCATTGATTAGTTGTACATACATGCCAGTATTTGTACGCGAGGCTACCAGGCGAGGACGTACCAGAGTACCCCGTACCCGAGCCTTAATCCGTCGCACACGCGCCTGACGCCTGATTTGCTTGCGCTGCGTTTTAGAAATCATGATGTACCTCCGGCTGCCTCACCAGCAGCTTTTTTACCTTCCTTTTGTCGCACGTGTTCACCCAAGTAGCGAATACCTTTACCTTTGTACGGCTCAGGCCGCCGCATAGCACGTACACCTGCCGCAAAGTCTCCCAGCCTTTCGGCATCAAAACCAGATAAGATAATCTGATTTTTTTGCACTTTTGCAGAAATACCCTCGGGCAGTGGCACTTCAACCACGTGTGAGAACCCAAGCTCCAACTTAAGTACCTTACCCGTCACGGCGGCGCGATAGCCCACTCCGTGCACCTCAAGTGTTTTGCTAAATCCCTCCGAAACACCCTTAAGCATACTTCGCAACAGTGCATGCGCGAGCCCCCAGCTAGCTGAGTCCGCCTGGCCGGCCTTTTTTACCGTAAGATCTTTATCTTTTTTGACAGCAACACGCAGGGCAGCAAAGTCACGTTTTAGTTCCCCTTTAGGGCCTTTGACAGCGACGAGGCTACCACTAATGTTTACCTCAACGCCCGGTGGGATCGCTATTGGTCTACGAGCAAGACGTGACATGGCTACCAAAGTGTACAAATTACCTCGCCACCCAAGCCCCGTTTGCGGGCTTGTCCATCGGTAAGCAATCCTTGCGGAGTTGAGAGTACTGCCATACCCAGACCTTGCTGCACACGTGGGATCCTGCGCTTAGAGACGTAGATACGCTGGCCTGGTTTGCTGACACGTTTGACCCCGCGTAGCGCCGCAAAACGCTCTGGCTCTGGTCCATAGCGCAGTTTGATAATAAGCACGTTGCCACCCTTTTGTTCTGCTTTAGTAGTACTCGCGATAAAACCAGATTTAGCCAGAACCGCGGCTAAAGCTTGTTTGAGCTGTGAATGCGGCAGTGCGATCTCGTCTTTTTTGGCGAGGTACCCATTGCGAATTCGGGTGAGCATATCAGCGATAGGATCAGTCAGTGGCATGGCTACCAGGATGATTTTTTAACGCCAGGCAACCTGCCCTCGCTGGCTAAGCGTCTAAAGTCAATACGACAGAGACCAAACTCACGCATGTAGCCGCGTTTACGGCCACAATACCAGCAGCGACGTACGATACGAGTCGAGAACTTAGGCTTTTTTGCTGCAGCAACGAGTAGGGATTTGCGTGGCATTTTATTCCGTCTTAGCTACTGTGGTTTTTGCGGCTTTAGCTTTGGCATGAGCGAGCAAACTAGCACGATCCTCGCCTACTGTCATCTCTTCGGCCTGCTTGAGCTCGCTCGCACTTTTAGCAAAAGGCATGCCTAACCCGCCTAAGAGTGCCCGCCCCTCAGTGTCATTTTTAGCCGTGCTGCGGATCGTTACTTGGACTCCGTGCGTTTTTTCAACTTCTTCAAAAAGCACTTCTGGAAAGACGTTTTGCTCCTTAAGACCAAAAGAGTAGTTGCCGTGACCGTCAAACGATTGCGGGTTCACCCCCCTAAAGTCGCGTACCCGCGGCAAAGAAATGTTGATGAGCTTGTCCAAAAACTCTTCCATACGAGCACCGCGCAGAGTAACTACCAAACCGACCACCTGTCCCTGGCGCAGTTTAAAGGAGGCGATAGATTTTTTGGCGCGCCGGGTGGCGGGCTGTTGTCCAGTAATTTTACGCAAAGAGTCGATGACGGCCTCACGCGATTTTTCATCGTCAACTCGTCCCGTCCCTACCGAGATGTTGATCATTTCGAGGCGCGGTACCTCATGAACATTCTTATATCCAAAACGCTTTTTAAGTTCTGGCACCACTTTTTTATTGTAGCGTTCACGTAGTCGCGTCATGGCTATTTCTTTTTAGCCTCCACTTTTACCGTCACCGGCTTTTTGCATTTGCGACAAACGCGCACCTTGGTGGCTTTATCTCCTGTTCCTTGCAGGGTGAACCCGACGCGAGATGGCTTACCGCAGGAAGGGCAAATCAGCGCCACATTCGCTACTGGAATCGGCCCAAAAACTTCGAGGCGCTGACCGGACTCTCCACGTCGTGGCGGCTTAATGTGACGCACAATTTTGTTGACTCCTTCAACTACCACCATGCGCTCAGCTGAAAAAACCTGAGTGACTTTGCCCTTTTTACCACGATTTTTTCCGGAGCGAACCAATACTATGTCATTACGTGCAATCTTAAGCATGACTAGAGAACCTCCGGTGCCAAGGAAATAATACGTTGGTAGCCTCGCTCACGAAGTTCTCGCGGTACCGGACCAAAAATACGAGTTCCACGAATATCTTTTGTATCTTTGGCGATAATTACGGCGGCATTGTCGTCAAAACGAATGTAACTACCGTCCGCTCGTCTATAATTTTGCCGTTGTCGCACAATCACCGCGTGCACAACTTCCTTTTTTTGACAACTCCCGCCGGCAGAGCAACTTTAACTACGGCAGTGACCTTGTCACCGATACGAGCATAGCGTCGTTTAGCCCCGCGCTGCACACGTATAACCTCAAGTACACGTGCGCCTGTATTGTCAGCTACTTTTAGGTTTGAGTAAATCTGTATCATGTAACGGCGTGTAACACGCGCCAACGTTTGAGACGTGAGTAGGGGCGCGATTCAATAATCGTCACAACTTGACCCAGTCTAAGCGGACCCTTAGTGACGTGAGCATGAAAACGACGGGCTCGGCGGTAGCGTTTGTGATACTTGGGGTGGCTCAGTAACTCAGCAACCTCAACAACGCAGCTAGCTGGTCCATGTAGGCTTACGACGGTGCCAGTTTTTGTTTGATAAGTTTTGTTCATGATTGCTTTGGTGAATGCGTATTTTCGGCCTGCACGGTCATAACTTTAGCGATTGAACGTCGTAACAACTGCATCTCGTGCATCTTCTTAAGCTGCCCGCTACGCACCTCAAACTGCTTGGCACGCAGTTGTTCACGCAATTGCACGGCTAACTTGCCGAGTTCTCCCGGATTTTTTTTACGAAGATCTTTAACAGTGAGTACGTTAGCCATGGCGAGTTATCACTTTAGTTTTTACTGGCATCTTGTGACGTGCCAATTCGAGCGCCTCCAGAGCCAATTTTTTCGAAAGTCCATCGAGCTCAAAGAGAATGCGCCCCGGACGTACCACTGCCACAAAGTGATCGACACCACCCTTACCCTTACCCATGGGTAGCTCGGCACCCTTGGCGGTGATGGGTTTATCGGGAAAAATGCGGATCCAGACACGGCCACCGCGTTGCATGAGACGCGTCATAGCGCGCCGGGCCGCCTCGATCTGACGTGCGGTTATCCAAGCGGATTCAAGCGACTTGAGAGCATAGCTACCAAAGACTAACGTACTGCCACGCAACTCCGGGGCCGGCTTGATCCGGCCAACGTGCCACTTGCGGTGCTTAACTTTTTTGGGCAGTAACATGGCTAGCCTCTCCCGCGACTTGGTGCTGTAAGCTGCCGCTGGCCAGTAACCACAGGACGTACCGTTTGTTGATCTAACTCACGACCAAAGCGCTTACCCTTGTAGGCCCAAACCTTAACTCCAGTTGTCCCGTAGGTGGTGTAGGCCGTAGCCGTCGCAAAGTCTACTTCGGCCCGCAAGGTATGTAGGGGAACACTGCCCTCAACGGCCCATTCGGTACGTGACATGTCTGCACCGTTGAGACGGCCCGAGACAGAAACACGTACTCCTATAAGCCCAGCTCCACGACCACGCTCGATGGCCGACCGTAGAGCGCGTCTAAAAGGAATACGCTTCTCGAGCTGCTCAGCAACGTTGAGAGCAAGTAGACGCGCGTCTTTGTCCGGATCACGAACCTCTTCTATATTCAACTTAACCTGGGGCTTACCCTTGACGCGTCTGGCGATTTCTTTACGCAGTTCCTCCGCACCCGCACCGCCGCGCCCAATAATAACTCCCGGACGACTAGTATAGATTGTCACCGTGATGCCACGCGCTGAGCGCTCAATCACTACTTTGGCAACAAATGCGCTCCTGAGTTTTTTGAGCAACCAATCACGGATCTGCACATCCTCCCGAATGAGCGTGCGATAAGTACGTTGATTAAACCAGCGCGACTGCCAGTCGTACAGAATTCCGATTCTAAAGCTGATGGGGTTGACCTTGTGTCCCATGCTTACCTTTCTTTTAGTGTCAAAACTTTGGACCGTTTAGGTGCAGCGCGTTCAATCAGTACAATATCAATATGGCTAAAGCGTTTGCGTATGCGGTAGGCCCGTCCTTGCGCGCGCGGCATCATGCGTGGCAATGTCATGCTCTGACCAACCCGGACCGACTCGACATGCAATTGTTTTGCGTCCATGTCGTGGTTGTGAGTGGCATTTGAGCGAGCCGATCTAAGTGCTTTGAGAACAGGAATACTGGCACGCTTAGGTAATGACTCAAGTAACGACTCAGCCTGTAATACTGGCAAGCCCCTCACAAGCGTTGCGATGCGTTGTACTTTTTGAGGTGCCATGTGGATGTAACGAATATGCGCCTCAGCCCGCTTGATCTTGTTGACCTTGCTAGCCGGTCTTGTGGCAGTTTTTAGAGCAGGCTTGTTTGTGGCTAATTTAGTTGTCTTGGCGGTAGTCTTAGACATGGCTATTTCTTTGCGGAAGAAGCTGCAGCAGTTGTGGTTTTGGCAGTCGGTTTCGCTGCGGCACCCTCACTTACTGCGGACACCGGAGCAGTTGCTGCAGCGGCTACAGCCTCCTCTTCCTTAGCCATACGACCACCGTGTTTGACAAATTTACGCGTAAAGGAGAACTCGCCCAGCTTGTGTCCCACCATCTGTTCAGTGACATACACAGGCACGTGTTCACGACCATTGTGTACACCAATGCTAAAGCCCACCATCTCAGGAGTAATCGTGGCACCACGCTTCCAGGTCTTTAAAATCTTCTTGCTACCAGGCGGTAGTTTTTTGAGTTTGGCGATGAGCCGCTCGTCGATAAACGGGCCTTTTTTAAGCGATCTAGACATGGGTGAGACTCTGTAACATTTGAGTTAGTTCGTCAAGGGCTAGACGCGCTTGAGCTTACCTTTACGCGGCTTAACGATAAATCGGTTAGAGCGCTTATTGCGGCGCCTGGTCTTTACGCCCAGGGCTGGCTTGCCCCAGGGGGTTTTGGGGTGTTTGAGACCGATCGGAGAGTGTCCCTCACCCCCACCGTGGGGGTGATCGACTGGATTCATGCTTTTACCCTTTACGGTCGGACGCACCCCAAGCCAGCGCATACGTCCAGCCTTGCTCTTGCGTTCATTGATGTGATCTAGGTTAGAAACTTGCCCGATGGTAGCCGAAGCCTCTTTATTAAAAAGACGAATCTCTCCCGAGGGCAGGCGCACATGCACCATGACGCCCTCTTTTGCGGCAATGACGGCCTGGTTACCGGCACTGCGCGCTATCTTGGCGCCACGCCCCGGTAAGAGTTCGATCTGTGAGATGACAATGCCGGTCGGGATGTGCTTGAGCGGCATGCGGTTGCCGGGGCTAAGGTCCACTCGGTTATGACTACTTACTACAGCACTACCCACTTTAAGACCTTCAACGGTTGGGAGGTAACGTCGCTCCCCGTCTCGATAAAGCACCAAGGCGATGCGACTGGATCGATACGGATCATACTCAAGTCGCTCGACACGGCCGACGATGTCTAACTTGTTCTGCACAAAATCGATCAAGCGGTAACAACGCTTGTTGCCCGATCCGCGGTGACGAACGGTAATGCGGCCTTGATTGTTGCGACCGGCCTGCTCGGCATGACCTATCGTCAATTTTTTGTAGGGTTTGCCACGGTGCAGCCCACTAAAGTCTGCACCATAAAGCTTACGTTGGCTGTTATTGTTTGGTCGTGTGATTTTTAAGGGCATACTAGTCGACTACTTAGTAGACTTAGGCTGTTCGGACTCAAAAAAGTCAATGTGTTCTCCAGAGCTGAGTGTTACATAGGCCTTGCGATAGCTGCTGCGTACTCCGGGCTTAAACCCAAAACGCTTTGGCTTGGCATGTGTATTGAGAATACTCACGTGCATCGGATGAACTCCGTAGACACCAGCCACCGCCTCGGCAACCTGAATCTTGTTGGCCTTTGGTGTGACTTCAAATACAAAGGTATCTTGATCGGCCAGGCGCGCTGCTTTTTCGGTCACCACAGGACCAAGTAGAACACCGTATGCCGCTACAATTTTTTTGGGGCCAGGTTTAGTCTTACGTGTTGCAGCACCCTTTGTGCTTGCAGTTTTTTGTACCGTGCGGGGTCGCGTAAAGAGACCACGCTTTTTTGTTGCGGCCTGCGTTTGAGCGGCCTGTTGTTCCTCGCGTTGCTGTTTTTTTCGTTGCCAAAACCAAGCCATGACTATATCCCTCTATAAGTCTTAGCGACCCGCTCGAGCGCCGTCTTGGTGAACACCAGGTGTTCATGACCTAACACATCCTCAAGGTTTAGATTTGTTGCGATCTGCGTTTTAATTGTGGCGAGGTTACGCGCTGAGCGTTCTACTTTGTCATTATGTTCTGACAAAACTAGCAGGGCTGATCGTTTAATGGGCAGTTTGCTAAACAGCTGCGCCAGCGGCTTAGTCTTGATTTTTTCCAGCGAAAGCCCCTCCAAAACCACCACCTGATTCCGTGATGCCGTCAGACTGAGTGCCCCCAAGAGAGCTTTACGACGCTCTTTGCGGTTAATCTTAATTGAAAAATTGCGATTACTACGCGGTCCAAATGTTACGCCACCCTTGCGCCACAAGGGAGAACGAATCGAGCCGTGGCGTGCCCGACCAGTACCCTTTTGCTTCCAGGGTTTACGACCACCGCCGCGGCGTTCTGCCCGAGTTTTAGTGTGCGCTAATACCTGACGCGAATTGGCGCGCTGCGTCACAACAGCTCGCCTTAATAGCTCAGGCGTCACGCTCACCCCAAATACTTTGGAGTCGAGTTCGACTGTGCTGATCTTTTTACCGGCCATGGAGAAGACGGGGGCGGTCAGTTTCATTTCTTCTTCTCCTTAGCGGCCGGCTTAGCAGCGACCTTAGATACAGTCACGCTCGCCAGTGCTTTGCGCTCTTTGATCGGATACTTAACCGGTTTGCCAGTAGGTTTAAGCCAGAGCCAGCTACGCATAGCGCCTGGAACACTGCCCTTAATGAGCACGACACGCTTAGCTGGATCGACCAAGATAATCTCAAGATTTTTGAGCGTAGCGAGCGCGGCGCCCATATGCCCAGCCATGCGTCGTCCCGGTGGGACGTGCTGTGGGTGTCCAGAGTTAATCGCGCCTGGTGCGCGCAGGTTATCTTTGTGACCATGGCTAGCTGGGCCACCCTTAAAGTGATGCCGCTTTACAACACCGGCAAAACCGCGACCCTTAGAAGTTCCGGCGATATCGATGGCATCCCCTACCTTGAGCGACCCAAGACTGACAGGGTCACCGATTTTTACCTTAGCGAGTTCTTCTTTGTCGGTTCTAAACTCAAACAAAACACGGGCTGATGCACCACTAGCCTTAAGTTGGCCCCGCTGTGGACGCGCAATAACTCGCGCCGCGCGCTTGTCGTCGCTCACTAATCGAGAGCCGATTTGCACCGCCACGTAGCCGTCGCGTTCGACGGTTTTTAACATAGTGACGCGTGCTTCCGGGATTTGGACAACTGTGACCGGAACGGTAGCTCCATCTGGAGCAAACACCTGCGTCATTCCAATTTTTTGACCAAGTATGGTTTGCATTGTTTGACTTCGCGAGTCACCACGCCATCTTGTTCACCTGGCTACCAGGCCAACAAAACGCCCGCGAATCATTGCTACATCTTGATCTCGATATCGACACCCGCCGGCAGTGAGAGGTTCATAAGCGCATCGATCGTCTTGGCTTGGGGTTCAAGAATGTCGATCAAGCGCTTGTGAATGCGCATTTCAAACTGCTCGCGGCTGTTTTTGTCGATAAAGGTTGATTTGTTAACGGTGTACTTGTGCTTCTCGGTCGGCAGCGGAATCGGCCCAGCCACGGTAGCACCAGAGCGCTGAGCCGTTTCCACGATTTGTTTGGCCGATTGATCAATGACCTTATTATCGTAAGCCTTGATCTTGATGCGGATG
>JAZDNR010000030.1:0-6968 GCA_043799475.1 Parcubacteria group bacterium | reverse complement strand
AATCACCGCCCACAAAAACATTGGAGCTATCTTGCGCCAGAGTATACACATAAAAACTCGCCTGCAAGTCCCAGTCTATGGGAGCAGCACTGGTTTTGTTTATGGCCGCAATGTAGTTCTTAGTTTGACTCGCAATGGAGGTAAACTCTCCCCCCACAAAGACGGTCGAACCGTCTAGGATGATAGACCGAACAGCAGCATTGGCATTAGGATCCCAGGTACTAGCAAGGCCAGATGTTTTATTAATAGCGGCTAAGCGGTTTCTCCCCTGGCCACCAATGCTAGTGAAATTTCCCCCAACAAAAACTTGTGTATCATCAAGGGCAAGCGACCACACTGTGCTATTGGGATTTGGATCCCAAGTGGGAATAGCCACGCCTGTGGTTTTATCTAAAGCGGCTAACCGCCGGGCATTGCCCCCAACAAAAATACCTCCTGCCGCATAAATGGCGGTACTATCAACCGCGATCGCATTAACTTGGCCATAAGTAGACGCACTCCAGGCGGTAGCGTTTCCGGTGACTTTATCGAGCGCTGCAATGTAGCCTCTCGCCTGGCCGCCAATGTTAGTGAAATTTCCCCCAGCAAAAACATTTGTGCTATCGGCGGTTAGCGCATAAACATTCCCGTTGGCGGTGGGGTTCCAAGCGGTAAGGTTCCCAGCTGTATCAATAGCTGCAATCTTGTTTCTAGGTGAACCATTAACATTAAAGAAGTACCCCCCGATATAAATTGTTGAGCCATCAAAGAAAAGTGCTTCAACTCTATAATCTGCCGAAGGCTGCCAGGCAGGATCAACTGAGCCATCGGCTAAAATGTGAACCAAGTTGCTACGTGGTTCAAGATTGACCTGACCAAAATTACCACCGATATACCAACCGCCATTTCCATCTGCAGAGCTTACTAGTACAGTACCATTAATTCTTGGGAAGTCTGTGTCTGGCTCAAAGCCATCCTTGGAAAAAGTAGTGCCATTGCCGGTGTAGGGACCGACCATAGAGAAGCCTCCTCCGAAATAAGTCGCATCGTTTGAACTCGCAACCCCATAGACCATACCATTGGTTACCCACGTGTCAGGGTCGGGATTGTCGGGTAGAGTGCCCGTAGCAGCCTTTGCGCCTGGACGAACACAATAATTCCTCTCAATTAGCACTGCTGCTGAAACACTAGCGACAACAACTATTCCGAGTACAACGCCCAACAATAGGCGCCACCCTTGCTTATCCAAATTTTTCCCAGAGAGCACAGCCTTGGCCGACCGGCCTCTGCGAGCTTTTGTCTCCATTTCTATTGGAAAGTGATTAGCCGTACTGTAGCATCAGAATACAAATAATTTAAGTCAAAAGTCTTCAAAAAAGTCTTCCAGGGCACGTAGCTCAGCTGGTTAGAGCGTACGATTCACATTCGTAAGGTCAGAGGTTCGAGCCCTCTCGTGCCCACCATGGCACTCCCCCACATATCAGCTACAATGGCCGATCCATGAAGTCGCTGCGGCACATTGCGGTAATTTGCTGGCTACTCGGCGTAGTTATTGGTACTCGCTATGTTTTTGGGGACATACAAGTTTTTGGAGAACGTCAATATCTGGAATATATAACACCCTATCTCCCTTTTCGGCACTCACATGCGGCCTTGTGATACTAGCTTTTTGGCCTAGGTGGCGCTTTTCAAAACTAACCTTGCTTTATCTTTTGCCAGCAACGTTGGCGGCTGTTATTGGGAAAATCAT
Organism: Parcubacteria group bacterium; assembly: GCA_043799475.1. Classification (GTDB taxonomy): domain Bacteria; phylum Patescibacteriota; class JAUYIX01; order JAUYIX01; family JAUYIX01; genus JAUYIX01. Next base: position 5,239 of record JAZDNR010000030.1, on the reverse strand, counting down.
TTCTCCCTTGCCGGCAGTTGCTGCCTGGTGGGTAGCAGTAGTCTTGCTTTGGCTCGTTTCGCTCTTACTAATTGTCAGAGCCCTTAACTCTGATCCTAAACTTAAAAAAACCTTCTTTGTCGCCCTATTTAGCCTGGGAGTCATTGAGTCCGCCCTAGGTATCATGCAGTTTGCCTTACAACATAGTCTCGGACTTTCGTTACTTGGAGAACCTGTCGCAGACTCATCCACACTTGGCGTAGCAAAAGTGGTGGCCTATGGGGAAAAACTGTTACGACCATTCGGCACTTTCCCCCATTCGAATGTTCTTGGTGGATATCTACTGGTCTGTTTTGTGGCTTTGTTGAGCCGTTTTAGATCAAGATCCACACGTAATCCCCTCCTTATACAGATAACCACAGGCTTAATAAGTTTGGGTATTTTCTTCACATATTCGCGATCCTCATGGGTAGGTTTTTTATTGGTCGTGACAATTTTCTTATTCCGCGATGGGATGGGCTTTTTACTTAGGCCAGCGCTACTATCACTGGGAGCCTGTCTTTTGTTATTCGGCCCCTCTGTTGGGTCGCGTTTTGTACTATCTGAACAATCTGCGCAACTAGAAGTGCGCTCGCTCGGTATCTCGAGTGCAATTGAGGCCGTTAAATCCCTGCCACTTGGCACTGGTATCAGGGGTTTTATCCCCTATTTAGTGGATGAGCACCCCGATTTACCGGCCTATAGCTATCAACCTGTGCACAATAGCTTTTTATTGGTTGTGGCCGAGGTAGGTCCGTTTGGTTTTTTTCTCTTACTATTATCCTTAATCTCCCTCACTTGCCTGAGAAAAGTGAAGAAAATGTGGTTTTTGCCAGTTTTTGCTCTTCTACCACTTTTATTTCTTGACCATTACTTAGTTACATTGAGCCAGGGTTTAGGCATACTTAGCCTTTATTGTGTTCTAATACGGGTTCCACGTGAGGGTCGTGGATATATACACAATCTATTCCTGAATAAAACCTGAAATTTCCCCAATTTGTGTAGAAAATAACTTAACTCGTTCATCATCTTTAAAAATCAACCAACCGGATACTAAACCGGCCACAATGAGTACGAAAAAAATAGTGGACATCGCTACATCCCGCCTAATTAATCCCATCAATCGGACATCCTCGCCACTTAACGTTAATTCGTTTGCTTCAAAATCAGGACTACTTATTGGTCTTGGCGCCGCTGGTTCTCCCCTCGACAGCGTTTGCTTTTTTGAAGCTCTATATCTTTTCGCCCTTTGATATCTCATATTATACAATACATTATACTAAATGTCAATATAACCAACTGTATTCCCAACACTACTACCAGTAGAATAGATTGATTGTACTCCTCACATGCTCTCATGAGAACGCGACAACCACTTGCAAATGTAATTGACCAACCAAAAATCCCAGAAACGATCGTGGGTGCGTCTTTAAAAATAGAGGGCGAATTGAAGAGCGAGGGCGATATTCGCATTGATGGAGAAGTGCGCGGCAGCGTGACAACAAAGGGCGATGTGTTTATTGGTCAAAATGCAGTTGTGTCGGCAACGGTTCAAGCCACAAATGCTTCAATTGCTGGGCGTGTCACGGGCGATATCATGGTTAACAAACAACTTTCTTTGGAACCAACCGCACGTGTAAAGGGCAATACGAGTTCAAGCGAATTCAGTGTCGCGCGCGGCGCACAGTTCAACGGCATGAGTACTATGTCAGGCTCCGAGGCTGCTCTTAGCAAACCCTTAGCGTCATTGGTCAAACATAGAGCCTCGGCGGGAGTCGCTGTAAGTTAGTGTACTACTACGTTTATGACTCGCTGGCGCTAGCCAAGGAGTCTTCGCGCGTAACCACCAAAATCGAAACTGAAATTAATAACCTTGGGCTGAGCGGCGAGCGGGGACAGGTCTCGGCTCTACGTTCTGTCGAAGACCTGGTTAAAGATGCGGCACGGCGAGGTTACCAGCCAATCGTTGCCGTAGGGGATGATGCCACTTTTAATACGGCACTCAACGCATTGGTCTCCAACAAAGCTATTAAACAAATTCCGCTAGGCTATATTCCGATTACTGCTAATCAACCCATGGCACAGTTGTTGGGTCTGGATAGTCATAGTGCGGTCGTTGCTCTCTCGCGCCGAATTATCCGGACAGTACCCCTGGCTCAGGCCGGAAAAGCTTATTTTTTATCGGTAATGCGTTGTCAGCCGCCCGAGCCAATCCCACGATCTTTTTTTGATCGTCTGCTGCATCGCGCTAAGCCGATTTATCAGGCAAGCATATCGGTTGACCACACGATACGCGCCACTATACAGGCTAAGTATCTCGCAGTTCACTATGATCCAAAGCAAACGCGACTGCGAATTGATGTACGTGGTGCACGTTTTGATCAAAAAGGTGAACCCCAAGACCTCAGCGTCATGTGGGGCAGTCACATTACTATTGCAGGCAATCCACAACTTGCCTGCCTTATCGACGGCCGTCCAGTTACGCGCACACCTATCGACGTTTCCGTGAGTAACGTACGTATTCCCCTGATCGTAGGACGCTCACGCAAGTTTGAATAATCAGGAAAAATCGGCTTGGACAAGAGCGCTCGGGTGCAGTAGAGTCGCGATATGTGGCATTTTTTCTGGGATATCGTTGGGTTTGTTGCTGATAACGTTTCGCGAAATCTAAAGCTACTTTTGGCAGCTCTCATTTTGCTGACGGTGTTCTTTTTTGTGGGGCTAAATGGCATGTTCTACTTTGTCGCTGGAGTGTTTTGGTTAGTGTCCATTTTTTTTGTGATTGCAAATCTGGTTGTTCGCCTGCAGCGAGCCCGCCAAAGGGCTAAAATGGTGCCACTTGTGCCACTCACTGCGGCTGATCAAGCCGACATTACGGAGTTTCAACAAGCGATGGAGCAACAACCCGCCTCGCAGGCCCAGCAGCAGTTCACCCAGGGGCAGTACACACCACCGACTCGTAAGGCCGCGCCTCCGCCCAATTTGCCTGCGACATAAACTTTGCAGGACCGCAAAAACATCCATTAGTCGGTAACTACTATCCAAAAGATGCAGTTGACAGAGCGTCTCAAAGAGCGCAGAGTTTTTTGTTGAGAAAGCGCACCGGCTCAACCATTAGTAGCGAGGTGCGTACATTGTTTTAAGCATGAACATTGCCGACCTATCCAAACGCACTAGTCTCAGCAAAGACGAGATCCGCAGAATCATCGTACGTTTGCGATTGCCCGTCCCCGAGCGCGCCAAAAAAATAGAGAACAAGTGGGCCGAACGCATCGAGCAGTTTGTGCGTGAGCAGTCAGAAAAACGTCGCGCCAAAGTCGAGGGCCCCAAGCAAATTACCAAAACTATTGCATTACCCAACCGTATTACCGTCAAACGTTTTGGCGAGCTTCTTGAGATGCCGGTAACTAGCATTATTACGGAACTACTGCGCAATGGTATCGTAGCCAACCTCAACGAATCGATTGACTTTGAAACTGCTGCCATTATTTCTGAGGATCTCGGCGTAAAAGTTGAGCGCAGCAGCAAAGCTGTGGACGAGCAAACCGGAGGCAAACTTAGTGCGGCCGAGCTAAAAGAGTTGCTCAGTGAAAAAAATCCAAAGAATCTCAAACCACGTCCACCTATTGTGGTGGTGGTGGGACACGTCGACCATGGCAAGACCACATTGTTGGATGCCATCCGTGAGGCCAATGTGGCCGCTGGTGAGGCGGGCGGGATTACGCAGCATATTGGCGCCTATCAAGTCACCAAAAAGGGCAAAAAAATCACTTTTATAGATACACCCGGGCACGAGGCTTTCTCTGCGATGCGTCAACGTGGTACCTCCATCACCGATATCGCCATCCTTGTAGTGGCTGCTAATGACGGAGTTAAACCGCAGACTGTCGAGGCAATTAATTTTGCCAAAGCTGCCAAAATCCCAATTGTAGTCGCCATAAATAAGATTGATCTACCCGATGCCAATCCTGACCGTGTTCGCAAAGAACTATCAGAGGCGGGTGTTTTGACAGAAGAATGGGGCGGCGATGCTGTGGCAGTAGAACTCTCCGCCAAAAAGCGTCTCAATATAGACAAGTTACTCGACATGGTCTTGCTCGTGGCCGAGGTCCTGGATCTGAGAGCCAACCCTAGACGACCGGCGGTGGGAGCAGTACTTGAGTCACACGTTGATAAGCAGGCTGGCCCCGTAGCAACTGTTCTGGTTCTGGCAGGAACACTGCGTGCCGGTGATCACATCACCGTCGGCTCGACACATGGTGCTGTGCGCCAACTTCAAAACCATCTGGGGCAAAAAATTGAGCGAGCCTTACCGGCGGACCCGGTACTAGTTTTTGGACTCAATAAAGCGCCTGAGGCGGGTGATGTTCTCATGGTTGAGAGCAGCAAGCGCGCCGCCAAAGAAAAAGTAAAGCAGCTGCAGCAACTCGAAAAAGTACGTCGCCTCTCGCGCGTGGCTGAAGAGCGCGCCATCGAAAAAGATGAGTCGGTTAAAAAATTGCCTCTCATTATTAAAGCAGATGTGCAGGGTTCTCTCGAAGCGATAGTCGAAACACTCCGCTCAATCAGTACAAAAGAGGTTGTGGTCTCTTTGGTCCGCACGGGTGTAGGCGATGTAACAGAGTCAGACGTCATGACGGCCCAATCCACCAAAGCGCTTATTTTGGCCTTTAACATCAAAGTAGCACCCGTGGCCAAACGCATCGCCGAAAAAGAGCAGGTCGAAATCAAAACATACCGCGTCATTTACGATCTTATCGAGGAGACTAAGCGCCGCATGGCTGCTTTACTGCCCAAGCGGGTCGTACGAACTGATCTCGGCACGCTTAGATTGCTGGCCATTTTCCGCACCACTAAGGGGAACATGATCGTCGGTGGTAAGGTCACGAGCGGTGAGGCAGTGCGCGGAGCCCGAGTCGAGATCTGGCGTAACGATGAGCTGATCGGCCAAGGCAAGGTCTCGGACTTACAACACAGCAAAAAACGCCTGGAGCAAGTCACGGCTGGACTGGAATGTGGGCTCTCGCTCAACACTCAGACAAAAATGCGCATCAACGACGTGCTCAAATTTTATAAAATCGAGGAGCACGCTCGCACTTTGTAGAGCAACCCAAGCTGGACTGTCATGAGTACGCGACTCAACAAAATAAACGCCTTGATCACTAAGGGAGTAGCTCAATTCTTCTTGCGCGAGATCGAGCTACCATCTGGTGTTCTTGTA
>JAZDNR010000026.1:0-11410 GCA_043799475.1 Parcubacteria group bacterium | reverse complement strand
ACCATAAACGAGGGAGTTTTTTCTTGGTGAAAAGGACAGAGCGCTTTAAAGTTAACGCCCGCCCGTTTAAGCACCACATAATCCCCCACTACTGACTCAACCGTGAGTCGCTCTTTTATTTCTTGTACCGCATCAACTGGAGGCATAACCCGATACTACACTAGCTCCAGGAGAACCTCGTGTAGTGGGCACGCTGGACAGTGCGTACACTGTGGAAATCTTTCACAAAACGTTCTCGCCACGTGTGCTATCCTCAATTTTACAGTCATCGAGAAAGCGGCCGCGTGGGCCGCTTATTTGTTAAGTGAGCTATTTTGAGCTTCCTACTCCAGCCGCCAGACTGCCTCGTACGCCCCAGATGATGGTATTGGGTCGTAATTCAAGAAGAGGTCCTCCGTCGTTACACTCTTTGGTATCTCAAAAACGATATAGCCCGCAATTCGTTCTCCCGGATCAAGTGTGCCACCGCGCAACTCAGGCTTAATATCCGTTACTTGTTGCGAGAATCCTGTGTCATAGGTGAACAGACCGTACCAGGCCGGCTCGTATCTAACCGACTCGTCAGCTTGGTTGCGTTCCTCAACTTTGACTGCCAAAAAACGCATCCCCTCCGCTGGCGCGTAGATTTTATTGGTGGGTGAATAAGGGATCACCTCTATTATTCGCAGACTTTTATCGCCACTCTCAATAGCCTCAGACTGCTCGTTGGCTAATGATCTAAGCTCACTCGGTGATGGTGTCTCTTCTATTGCATCGATCGAGTTGATGATATTAGGTAGTTCGGTTACCAAGGGTTTAGCAAACAAACTCGCGAACAGCCCAAAAAAGATCATGACAAAAATCATGGCTAAGACGCACATGCCTAGGTACACGTACGAGATGATGATTCCGGCCAAGGCAAAACCGCGGCCCTCTTGTTTGTTCTGCTTGATTTGAGCGAGGGCGATGTAGCCAAAAACTAAACCCAGGACGACAATGCCGAGCAGCGCCGTTACAAAACTGGCGATGGCAAAGCCGTTGGTTGCGGCCGAACGCGACTGGGGAGCTCCTTGTGTCATACTGTAAGAGTACCAAATTGTGCCCCAAAAGAAAAAGGGCTCCCTCCAACGGAGAAAACCCTTAGGCGATCTTGAGCCCCTGCAAGCGTCGAGATTCAAGGCACTTGCGCCAGAACTCGGTCCAGTACTTTGCTGGCACTCGGGCCCTAAACGAGACGTGACCTCGAATCCCGGGCGGCATGAGACCACGTAGATCAAGCTCGTCGTACCAGCAGCGTGGCAATTGTATGTGAACCACGTCGCCAAACGGGGCCGGAGTTACAGAACACTTTAGGACCGGTCCGTGGGTTTTCTCGACCCGACGCAACCAGGTGGAGCGGTTCACGACCAGCTTGTCATACACAAACCCCCGCATATCGCAGAGGCCAATGCGTCCCGGGATCCGCTTAGTGAGTGCTGCGGCTTCGCGCCCGTATCGCTTTGCTTTTTCGCTAGCAACGCTCACCTTGGCCGCAAAGTCGGCGACGCGGTTGCTTCTGTTTCCCTCGATTTGCCATTTCACGTGCTGCGCGATCTCATTCCAGGCCTCATCATGATGATGTGGCCAGACGCCGTGCGGAAGCACTAACGAGGACCAACCCTCCATGAGCAGAACACCGACCGGCGAGAGCACCAGCCCCCGCTCGCCATCGATGCTGTTGGCATCGTTGACCTGCTGATCGTAGGCCACGCCGGCGCCGCGCAAAAAGGCCAGCAACCCATCAGCATCACAGTGAAAAAACACAACTGATATCTTGGCCGGATGGAACTCGCCGATGCCCACCAAACCTGTCGATGATTGAGAGGCCCGCCGCGAGTAAATCCGCGCGGCTTCGCCAAGACACAACCTGAGTTTGTTAGCCACGATTTGCTCGTGACGAGACTCTGGCGCGTGTTCGGTGATAAAAGTCAGCACCTCATGACCGTGCCACTCGGCCTGGGCCAAAAGGTACAAAACGTTTCGGTTTGTCACGAGATCGACGCAAGCGATACGACTGCCCGGAGGCAGATCGTAGAGGATTTGACTAAGCTGCGGTTCATCGATATCGGGCGAAACCCCGTACCCGATGATGCCGCGAGCTTCTAGCCGAATCATAGCTGCCTCCTTACTGCCTGCTTTGACGTGTTTTGAGTTTTGGGGCGTTTAACCCCGTTGGTAAAGGACCGTCCGGTCCCCTTAGAACTCCTGTTTCTATACTAGCGGGAGGCCTGTGTCAAGACTGTGTGCAGACTGCGTGTTTGCACGTTCCAAGTCTTGCCGGGTTTGGGCGTAGGAGCAGTAGTCACAGTTTGGCCCGGCCTTGGGGATACTTTTGGTCTCAAGAGTATGTTTTATCTCCGTCAGCACACTCTCGATCCAGCCATCGTCACCCGTGTAGGGAATGAGTTCTACATCAAACTCGAGTTTTTTATCAAAAGCCTGGCGGTCACGACGACCATTGCAGTAGACAAAATAGCCGGTTTTGGAGACGGCAAATCCGTTTTGGCGTAAGAGCCACTGGTAGATTTCCATTTGCCGTTTGTAGCTATCCTGCCAGGGCGCGTCGAGTGTAATGGGCGGAGTTTTGCTAGTGGACTTGTAGTCGACGACAATGAGTTCCCCTTTAGGATTTTGCCAAATATCGTCAACCGCGCCAAAGATCAAAAAGTTAGTAGGTTTGTGCAGCGCCCGCACGCCGATAAAGTTCTCCCGCCACTCATTGAGTTTGGCATGATAGAAGGGCAGCGCGTCAATCTTATAAGTCGTCATGAGGGGATGCTTGGTCTGTTTAGCCCGGTGAATGTCAAACTCTTTTTTGAGTAAGGCGTCAACCGCCGAGTTGAGATTAAAGGGGAACCCGGGTGGTCGTGCTGTTCCCAACCGGACATCGAGGTAAAAGCAACGCGGGCATTCTATAAAGAGATCAATCTTGGAGCGACTGAGCTTATGTGGCTGCGCGCTTTGGGGATCATAGAGCCCGCGCGATTTTTTGGCGCGATAATACTTTGTCATTATGCACAGTATAGCAGTCGGACAGTACTTAAGCCGCCTTTAATTTATTTGGCCAAAAAGTACCACATAGTTTTTGCCATAGGCCTTAGCGCATTTTGGGCAAGTAGTGTACGAAAAATACAACTTTTTTAGCTTGCTACCTTTACTTTCTACATATTTTTTCATTTCTTGCGCCCACTTGCCAGTATTTTGATAGGGCCCCTCAAAAACTTTTGTTAAAAAAGTACCGGAAAGGGTTGTCATTTGCGCCCCCGGAACTTCTTTAGAAACATCAATGTAAATGTCTGCGCCCCAGGGAGATTTTTCATCAGTCAGCATCAATTGTTGCGGGGCTTTAGCGCCTGCTTTCTCAATGAGTTGCATGTTTTTAACTACTTTTTTACCCATGTTAAGTGGGATATGTAAAAAGCTCACAACATGGTCCTTGACAAATATTTTGTCTTGCCAGCTTATCTCTTTATCCTGCCAAGGCTCAGGATTAAACGGCTCGCAACAGCCGGTAGGTTTTATTGTTTGATGGTTCATACAAGGGACTTTACATGTTTCTCGAACCTAAAGAAAGGCCTCGATGCTATCCTCCACCGCTTGGCTAACCTGGGAGAGAGAACCCACGATCCAAGCCGAGGTGAGAGTGGCAGTGTGGGCAGTGAGGTACTGCTTGATAGGAGTAGGTAGGGTATTGGCTTGGACGATCAGGAGAGGAGCAGATTGGGTACCTGCAAAGTCTCCAGCTAGTAGAGCGGAGAAGAAATTGGTGCCGCTGGAGGCAGAAGTGGCGGATAGCTCGGCTCCGGGTAGGTTGATAGTCTCACCATTGACAAAGACTGCTGTGGTGGGACTCGGAAAGTAGTGTTCTACGATGGCTAGGTTGGTGTCAAAGCGATTAGGACCAGACAATCTAGAAATTGAGGTTAGGTTGGAGAAGTCCTGCTTGAGAGTAGTCTCAAGGGAGGAAGCGAGGGCTTTGGAGCCGCCTACCAGTACTAGCTCAGTCAGTTCTGGGTGGGCCGTGAGATAGTCTTGAGTGTAGGGGTTGAGAGTGGACTTGGTACGGTTAGTGAGCAGGATGGGGTTAGCCTGGTGGTCTTGGGAGACTTGGGAGGCCACCGCTCCGATGCTGAGGGCATCCACAAAGAGACTGGCCTCGGAGAGATAGACTCTGGGGGTAGGGGTGGGGTTAAGTGTCCGCTAAATGGGGTACACATCACTGGCGGAGGGAGAGGGATTCGAACCCTCGGTACTATTTCTAGTACACGGTCTTTCCAGGACCGCCGTTTAAGCCGCTCGCGCATCCCTCCAGGCGCAATAGTTATGGCCTGGATGAAAATCCATTGCAAGTCGTCAAAAAAACTCGAAAAAACCTCGAATTTGATCTTCAACTGTTTGGCTAAGCATAAGTTCAGAACCGACAAAAACTACGTCGGTAATATTGGCTTTGTGCGAGATAATATATTCAGAAATCGGCTCAGGCAGTTCATCCGCTCTAACAATCAGCATCGCAGCATTCGGGAAGTTAGCCGCAAATCGTGCACCCAGTAGAGCTGCAAAAAAGCTTACGCCTGAGCTGGCGGCTGCGATACTTTGTGCGCCCACCAGGCCCTGGGGTTGGCCATTTGCAAAAATCAATATTTCGGGCACTGGTATGTGCTTGGCGTTAAAGTTAGCGTTTGTGTTAAAGCGAGTCTCACCGTCTGTACGCTGAATATCGGTGATGTTTGTAAGGTTGCTTCTGATATTAGTCACCACTGCTTCTGGCAACGCCTCGACACCACCAATAATTTCTAGAGAAGTTATTTGAGGATTATTGCGCAAAAAGTCCAGCGTATCAGTGGAGAGAAGACCATTGGCACGCTCCGACAAAAGTATGGGGTATTGCCCTCCTTCGAGAGCATTAGAAGCAACCGCACCAATTCCAAGCGTATCCGCAAAACGTCTATTCTCAGTTAGGATCGCCTTGGTTGGCGAGGGCTCACTACTCTGGACAAGGGCGAGCGCAATGAGTGCTGCAGTTTGATCACGATCCTCACCATTAAAGCGTACTTGGTTACCAAAGCCTGCCGCCAATAAATCGTCCGCCACTTTTTGTTGGAGCGCCTCGAACCCACCAGTGAGGTAAATTGTTGGATTAGTTACCGTCGGTCCAACCACCCTGCGAATTTCGGCTAAAGTTCGCGAGTCAAGGTGATCTTCAGTTGTGACTAAGAGTGGTGCATTTTTATTACGCGCAAAAGGCATAACTGTTAGAGTGTCGACGATGTTGGTATTGCGCGTGAGAACTACTGCATCTGCGGACTCATTGTCGAACTCCATCTGTGAAAGTTCATTGGCAAGATCAATTGGGTCATCGATAGGAATCCTCTCGAAGTTTACGGCGGTGGACGCCGGCCCATAAGTATATTCAATACCAAGACCAGGCAAAATTGGACTCAGGCTCAGGTCGGAAGTTGTTCGGCCCAAATTAGCACGCCAGCGCAGATCAGAACCTTCCCCGGAAAAAACCACAATTGAACCACAGCTGGCCGACTGCCAAGTTATACCGCCGTCATTAGAGAGTTCAAAACTTAAGCTAGTCCCGGCAGGAGTACTAGGGTCGCAAATTAGTCGTGCTTCGGAGATAGGTTCGCTGACGTTGTCAACGCTAAGCGACTCAGCAACACCAGATGGTAAATAAGGTTCTACCCAGCGACTTGCAAAAACATCGCCTCCTGCGCAAACGTCCCAGGCAAACCAAGGCTGGTCGTCACTCCCAAAGGCAAGAGTTTGTTGAAAACACCCCGAAGCTTCAATCGTGGTCGACTCCTGAGTCAAGGGATTATTGTCTGCGTCTATACCAGAGGCATCCGTCACGGCTGTGCCATTCCATTCCGCATACTCGATGTAGCCAGTCGTATCGTTAAGGTAAATAATGCCAGGCCAACCGTTTGACATTAGGGCCAGATCAGCGTCACTCCCGCCGCCCGATGAAACCGGAGCAAGCACAGTATATTCATAAGTTGAAGGGGTCGAATCCACATCAACTTCCGAGGCACCCGTAAACGTTGAACCATTCCAGACAGAGAAAAATACCTCATTATTAATCAGGGAGCGATCATCTTTCCAGCTAATTGCGGGACGCCCATCACTGGTTAGCTCAACCTGCATACCTGTCGAATTAAAAGAGGCGGGTGTCTGGCTTACATTGACTGGACCAGGCGTAGTACCGTCCGCTTGTACCCAATTGGAACCGTTCCACTCGGTATAATAGACCTCTACAGAGACTGGGCCGTTATTATTATAAACAATGACGGGGTTGCCGTTTGCGTGCCGATCGAGAGAAGGCAACACCGTAGTTGCACTTATGGCTGGAAATACATCCGATCCAACTGTGCCATCAGCTTTGGTCCAATTTGTACCGCTCCACTGGGAGTAAACGGCGGACCGGTTTGGAGGCGTGATGCTGTCATCCCAAACTACAGCGGGCCGGTCCAACGCATCCAAAACGACGATGGACATCTGAGCGCGTCCCGTAACGCTTATTGTATCAACCCCCGGCGTGCCATTCATTGCAGTCCAGTTAGAACCGTCCCAGCGCGTAACCATAATATCAGGTGAACCGCCCGGGTCGGAGGTATAAGTAATCACTGGCCGATCAAGACTGTCGAACTTAAAAGTAGCCGCCTGATCAGTGTCGGTACCAAAAGAAACTTGAGTTGCCTCAAAGGTACTTGGGTTGGAATCCACATCGATACTATCGACACCCGTCCAAGTTGTACCGTTCCAACGCGTAAAATAAATCTTTTGAGAACCAGAGACGCTTCCGTTGTATACAATTCCCGGACGCCCTTGGCTATCAAGATCAAGACTGTTGAAGAACACTGTCTCACCAGCCCCGGCCGTATTGGTCACATTATCAGTACCTACGGTCGCTGCGTTTGGTCTGTACAGCGCACCTGGGTCTGAGGCTAACCGCAATACGCCACTAACTGTGTCCCAGTTGGCAGTTGTACTAGGGTCTCTATAGGTTGTGGAGTCAAATGATTCTGAGTAAATTGCAGTATCTCGCGCCAGTTGCGCCGAACCTCGCTCAAGGCGTCGCTGAACAATCACCACCGTCCCAACTATGGCGATACATATAAACACAATCGCTAATATAGGTCCATACACTCGCACCCAGGGGCTACGATGATGTAGTGGCGACTGCCGTGAAGACTTTTTCATATTGTGGAAGTACCAGCATATTACCATGAATATGTGATCCTACAAAAAGGGGCGTTCGCTTTGCAAGTAATCTATGCTACGATCTGCGATCCCGATTTTGGCAGGTTCGTTACCAATCTACGTTACCAACATAAGAGATTAGAGGTGAACCATGACGGATCTTTGGCGCGTCTCATTACCGAGCAAAATGATCTGCATCGAGAGCATCGACAAGGGTGGCAAGGGCACGGTTATGAGAGGTCTCTGGGTAGGGAATGAAGTGGGGACCCTGCGGTTCCCCAAGGGTGTGGTCTTTACCGCAGAACCTTACGAGAGCTGCCTCATGGGGCAGGAGATCCGCAAAGTCCTGACCCATAAACTCCCCGCACCCAATGCCTATGATTTACAGCGGATGTTCGTGATCAACCGCGCGGTGCACCAGCAGTGCGTTGTGCGTCCTGCGCTCGCGGCTGGCAAGATAGTCATTTGTGACCGCGGACCCTGGTCAACCCTGGTCTACGGCATCGGTCAGACCTATCCGGATGGCCCACCCCCTGACGACTCTATCAAGCATTTCTTGGATACCGACCAGATCATCGAGTTGCACAACCGAATCATCGGACCCAACTTGATGGTGTGGCCTGATCTAGTTGTATACCTCGACATCGCGGCCGAGGTCGCAATGCAGCGCAGTCAGTCTGCTGTCGATCCTCCGCAGTACTTCGAAAAGTATGAAGTGCTCGAGCGGGTACGCCGTAACTACAGGGAACTCATCGCTGGTACCACGCTGCGTGGTCAACAGATTGGTCACAGTGACGTCGTAGTCATCGATGGCAACCAACCACGCGAGGATGTGTTGCGAGACGTCATCACCGCTATCCGAGACTTTTTACGGATTCACTAAACAAATTCGCTAGAAGGAGAACACAATGTCACTCGCCGCACTAACCCCGGAGGAGCACAAACTTCTTCAACCCTACGTAACCTCAACCACGGACCACGTCTTTCTGGTTCGCCCAGATAAGTTGCCCGGAATGGTGGGGGCCTGTTTTGCTCGCTACAGCAGAACTTCGGGCGGATTCCGCCAGACCTTAGTACGGGAGTTCATCAAGGAAAAAATGTTGAACCCCGACAAGGCCGACCAGCTGATTAACCGTGTCCTCAACGAGTTTGGGGACGAGAGTATTCAAGAGCTCGAAGGAACTTATCTCTCGCTCGAACGCATCTCCAACATCGTCACAAAAAAAGTCGAGGATGGGCGGATTGGCCTTTCGCCGATCGAGCAGTCCACGCGCTTTGTGTGGTACGACGAGCTGGACGAGCAGGGAGACTTTCTGTTCGCCCGAGAGCCCTCCATCATGCAGTCTGCGCTAGCCGACCGGTATGTGACCGTACAGAACGGTCATTTTGAGACCTATTCCAGGCTCAAGGATCCAATGAAGGCCTACTACCAGCGATGTAAACCGCTCGAAACGGCACGTTATCAAGTCAGGCGTGGAGACGACAAGGTTGAGGTTTCGCTGGCTGAGTGCCTTGACGACCGGGAGCGCGCTACGTTCAAGCGTATCTACGACGAAGACCTTCGCACCAAGGCCTGCGATACGCTGCGCTGTCTCTTGCCGCTGGCAACCCTCACCAACGTGGGGATCTTTGCCAACGGACGAGCCCTCGCCGCTATGCTCAAGCGACTTTACTCGACCGACATTCCAGAGTGCGTGGAGGTAGCAAAAAAGGCCCACGCAGCTTTGCGAACCGTCATGCCCCGTTATGTACAACGAGCCCAGCGTGACGAGTATCTCGTTTCGGTACGGGAGAACATGCAGCGGCTCACGGACGAATTAGTCGGACAGATCGTCCCTGATAAATGCCAGGAGGTGGAGTTCTTGGGGAGTGGCTACTCGCGCCACCTGGTGATTGCCCTGATGTTGTTCGAGTACTGTCAGCTCTCGGCCCCGCAGTTGATGTGGGTTGTCGGATTGATGGACCGCGATACGCAACAGCGTGTGATCAATACGTATGTGGGTAAGCGTCGCACACGCTTCGATCGAGTTGGCCGCGCACTCGAGGTTGGGTACCGCTGGCAGTTCCACGTCCGGGGGGATGCGGGCGCTATGCGGGACCTGCATCGTCACCGCATGATGGGCTTCATGCGACAGAGGTTCACCACTTGTCATGGATTTAAACAAATTTCGCCTGATCTGGAGGAGGCCGGTTTCCGTCACGAAATCCAGCAGCGGGTCGAGGTCGCACACAACCTCTACGAGACGGTGCTCGCTCAGTGTGGTCGCGACGCGGCCCAGTACTGCACGCTCATGGGTCATCTGGTGGACTACGCTATGTTGTTCAACGACCGCGAGGCCGAGCACACCCTGGAGTTGCGTAGTGGCAAACCCTGCCACTGGGACTACCGGCGTCCGATCCAGGCCATGGATTTGATGATGCGAGCCGCGGACGATCTTGACTGCCCCGAGCTGCGTAAGTTTGTGGACCACGAGTACTACACTTGGCCACGAGCTGACCAGCTTGCCCTGACCGAGATCAAGAACGCGACACCGTAAAGACCACAAACCGAGCTAAAGCGATCAAGATGCAAACGAGTTGCCCAGGAGACATGTTCTCCTGGGCTTATTTTTTTCTGTATTTTTACTGCATTTATAAAGGGCGCCTCGCGGCGCCCTTTGGTTCTCCCTTTTTGGGTTCTCCTTTTTAGCCAGAGGAATTTACATCCCCATGCCGTGCATGCCGTCCATGCCACCACCCATACCGGCTGGCAGAGCCGGCTCTTTTTTCTCGGGTAGATCGGCTACGGCGGCCTCGGTGGTAAGCAACATGGCCGCAACTGAGGCAGCGTTTTGCAGAGCTGAGCGAGTCACTTTAGTTGGGTCAATAATACCGACTTTAACCAAGTCCTCGTATTTGTCCTCAGCCGCATTGAAGCCGTAGTTGCCACTCTGGCGCATTACCTCAGCTAAGACTACGGCACCATCCTTACCGGCGTTAATGGCGATTTGACGCAGTGGCTCTTCTAAAGCACGACGCAAAATGCGCACTCCCACGGTCTCATCGCCCTTGGCTTTAACGTTGTTGAGTGCGCCGATAGCACGTATGAGAGCAACACCACCACCCGGAACAATTCCCTCCTCAACAGCCGCCTTAGTAGCTGAGACGGCGTCCTCGATACGGTGCTTTTTCTCTTCCAGCTCCGTCTCGGTAGCAGCGCCTACTTTAATTACGCCCACTCCTCCCGAGAGTTTGGCCAAACGCTCTTGCAACTTTTCGCGATCAAACTCGCTGTCGCTATCCTCCAGCTGTTTTTTGACCTGCTTGATGCGCTCGCTGATGGCACTCTTGTCACCCTTACCTCCGACGATCGTGGTGTGATCCTTGTCGGCCACAATCTTGTGGGCCTGACCTAGATGCGTGATATCAGCCTTATCGAGCTTGAGACCGACGTCCTCACTAATTACGGTTCCCCCGGTCAAGGTGGCGATGTCAGCCAACATCTCTTTGCGACGATCGCCAAAACCCGGAGCTTTTACCGCAAGTGTGTTGAACACACCCTTAAGCTTGTTGACAATCAAGGTTGCCAGTGCCTCGCCCTCGACATCCTCAGCAATAATCACAAAGTTCTTTTTGCCGGCTTGAGCTAATTTCTCCAGTAGCGGCAGAATCTCTTGGATCGAGCTGATCTTTTTATCGGTAATCAAAATCATGGGTTCCTCATAGACGGACTCCATGCGACCCGTGTTGGTGATCATGTAGGGCGAGATGTAACCATTGTCGAACTGCATACCCTCGACAATTTCCTTGTCGAGACCCAGGGTCTGGCCTTCCTCGACGGTGACAACTCCATTTTGACCGACTTGCTCCATGACCTCAGAGATCAGTTTACCGACGCGCTCGTCATCCGCCGAAATTGAAGCGACCTGAGCGCGCTCCTCTTTAGTCTTAATTTGTTTGCTTTGTGAGGCGAGCTCTGTTACGACCGCCTCAACTCCGCGCTCAATCCCGCGTCGAATAAGCATCGGATTGGCGCCCGCTGCGACGTTCTTTATCCCTTCACTGACGATCGCTTGTGCAAGCAGTGTTGCCGTGGTTGTTCCATCACCGGCCACGTCATTAGTTTTGGTCGCAACCTCCTGCAGAAGTTGCGCACCCATATTCTCAAATTTATCTTTAAGCTCGATCTCCTTGGCAATCGTCA
>JAZDNR010000020.1:0-13249 GCA_043799475.1 Parcubacteria group bacterium | reverse complement strand
ATCCGACGCAGGGGATAGCCTATCTGAAAGACAAGGATCTCTTGAGCTTTTTTTCTTTAGCGACTGCAGCAATCGCGCTATTTCATAGTGCAATTGAGTATCGCGTGAACCACACAATAGAAAAAGCAGAGAAAATCGAATATCACCAGAAAAAGAAGATAAAGCTTTTTACGATTGGCAATTTTACACTGAGTTTAAGGAGAAATATGCAACTTACAAAGGAACAACTATTGTTTCTACCATTGCGAGAAAAGTTAACAAAGATTGTCCCGTTGGTTACTCAAAAAGAAACTCCCGCAAATCAGCCTTTTTGGCCCACTTTTATAGAGTTAGAGATGCTGCGAGATGATGTAATTCACGCTACGCGACAAAAAACCTACGGTGCGAATCGGCAATCTAACTCGGTCTTTGGTAAGCTCATTGACGTAGATTTCATGCAAATTGAAAATGGCACACGTCAATTACTCAACTATATTCAGGGTCACTAATATCAATCCCGTGAGTTCACCCAAAGTGAACGACTTTGTGACGACGTATCCGGTGGCGGGTTTAAACAAGGTGGAAAAAATTACCAACAAGGATGGCTCGGTGTGGATCAATGTGGAGCAGTACTTTGGCGATGTGCCGCAGGTGGCGTGGGAATTTTATATTGGGGGTTACCAACCCGCGCAAAAATGGTTGAAGGATCGGAAGGGGCGGGAGCTGTCGTCAGACGATATTGCGCACTATCAGCGGATTATTAAGGTTCTGGTGGAGACGGATAGGGTGATGGGGGAGATTGATAGGGCAAGATGGTAAGAGAAATTAAAAAACAACTCTCTAATGAGATAGGCAGCTTTTTAAGGTTTGTCATCGCTCAGGAAAAAAAGGCTGATCGCGAATTATATATAATGCGCGCAATCGCGCAGGGGCAATCACACATTTCTGTTTCAAGGGCGGAAGGTTCAATTATTTTAGTAGGAGACGAGTATTTACGCTTTAGAAAGATTATTAACGAACTACAGAAAGTGCATGAAGAAAGCGAGTCATATGATCTTAAGTTTGCTGAAAACACTTTAATCGAGGGTATATTAACCGCTGTCGAGGATAAATCCGACGAGGGGTCATGGAAAAAAGGATTGCAAAAAGTACAAATGCGGTATTCTCAAGAACTAACTGAATGGAAAGTATTTATTCCTGTCTCTGGGATCATTATTGATGACGCGCATTGGCAGTTTGGTAAGATTGTTTTCTACAAAAAGTCTGACCCATTCTTCGCGTCTATAGTCGGTGCCGATAATACAAAGAATGATATATTTGCTTATATAATTATAAATGCGGTTGATTCCTCTGAGGCGGAGGTAATTGCAAAACAGGAAGTAGAATACTGTGTTTCGATAATTAACGGGTTGATGTTTCTCTCGGGGTCGATTGAACCCGGTGAAGCCCTATCTTCGTATGGGGAGGTAGGCTCCACCGATCAATCATGGGTTTATGTAAGTGGTAAGAGCACCCGAAAAGGGTCCAGGAAGATAAACTACAGATTTGCCGGTTTTCATCCGGCGGCTTTTCAGGGGAGTGAAATAGCACGCATCTTTAGCGCAAAAGTTGTTAGTGATGCTCTAAGGGAAGCTTCTAATGATTTATTTAATAAGAGAATCATGCCGTCACTGAAATGGTTGGGTCGAGTAAGTTTACAAGCGAGTAGAGAAGAGGCTTTTCTATTCATTTTTCTTGCCTTAGAAGCGATAATTTTTGAAACAAACTTCAACCAGCAAGTTACCTCCAGAATAAAGACTAGGTTATGCAAATTACTTTTCACAGAAGGGCGATTCTTCCATAGTTCCGTTAACGCTATGGATAGCTTTGAGGATTTATATAGAATGAGATCAAATATTATTCATCGCGGAGGTCAGGTTCGTCTTTCAGCTAAAGATATTTTCCTGGCCGAAGATCTAGTTAGGGGCTGTCTCTACAAGTTTTTTCAGGACGGTATTTTCAAAGAAATGTCTACATCGTCTGATCTTGAAGAATGGCTAAACAGAAGTTTGAAAGAGCCACTATCGTTTTGGCAAAAAATAATAGTGAAACTAAGAACTTTCTTCAAAAAAGATGACTACTGATTTCTATTGCACACAAGTTTTTAGCGGTAAGACGCCGATCAAAAAAGTCCTCGAGACCGAACGAGTCTTGGCGTACCACCACACGCGACCGAACTGGCCGGTTCACATTGTGATTGTACCAAAGGAGCACATTGTGGATCTGTTGGCTCTTAAGGACAATGCACTCGCCACTGAGCTTCTCGACGTGATCAAAAAAGTCGCGGCACAAGTCACCGCAGAACATGGCGCCGTACGGGTTCTTACCAATCTTGGTAAATACCAGGATTCTAAACATCTGCATTTTCACGTTATTTCTGGAGAACCGTTACCAGACGTTGTTCAAAAATAAGTGACAGAACTCCTCCCAAACCTCTACGTCGGCAACCTGGCGGACTACCAGGCGACAAAAAAGGCGGCTAAGCCGGGTGAATGGGCCTATGTGCATGCCAAACAGTCTGTTCGGCCTAGCGGCAAGCGGGCCCACTCGGACTACCTCATGCTGCAGGACAAAAACGATCTGTACCTGAGCTGGTTGGATACCGGCCCCGGGCTCTTTACCACGGTGCTGGACTTTATCGAGGCCAGGCTCGCGACCCACAAGGTGTTGGTGCACTGCGATGTGGGTGAGTCACGGAGTCCGACCATTGCGCTGCTCTACTTAGCTAAGCGGGCGCGGGTGATTAGTGATGCAACGTATGACCAGGCGCGTGCCGAGTTTGCCAAGTTCTACCCGGGCTATTACCCGAGCGGGATTCGGGTTTTTGTGCGGGTTAATTGGGATAAGATTCGCTGACGCTTTTACGTCGGTAGCGCAATTAACAAAACCTCGGGCGCGTTGCGGGCCTTCTTGCGGAGACCCACGCACGGGGAATTACCTTATTAGAATTTGGCGTAAAGGCCTTGGCCCCTCCATGACTAGTCGATTTTTGATCGAGCACGGCTGCAGCCGAGTATCGTCCTGGAGGAGCCAACCGCCAACCCTATCCCTTGCAGGGAACGCGCGCATTGGTTTGCGACAGTTCGAGCCGGTGGCAATTCCGATAGAGATACTATCAGTTATTGGTCTTAGGTTGCAAAGTCGATACTTCTGGGCCGAAAGAGCTTCACATATTCTTAAGCTAGGACCGCTAGCATATTGTGATGTCATATATTTTGCTTGATGAGAGCGGCGATCTTGGTTTTGATTTCACCAAAAATCGGACTACAAAGTACTTTTTAGTAACGTTTTTGTTTGTCGAAAAGATTCGTCCGATCCAGAAAATCGTAAAAGGGATACATAGAAATCTACGTAAGAAATACAAAATTAAAAGTGCCCTGCACGCTGCACATGATGAGCCGGCAACGCGAGTGCGAATTTGCAAACAACTCGCTGCAAAGAAATGTAAAATTATGGTCGTGTATCTCGAAAAGTCCAAAGTGCACACGCAGCTGCAGGATGAAAAACATGTGCTGTACAACTACATCACAAATATTTTGCTCGATAGGATAATGACAAAACAACTTGTTTCTAGAACTGAAACCGTGCAACTAATCGCCGCACGTAGAGAAACAAACAAGTTCTTGAACCAAAACTTTAAAGACTACCTGGAGCGACAAGCAGTCAGCAGACACGGATTGAAGCTCAGTGTGAGTATAAGAACACCATCCCAAGAGAAAGCGCTACAGGCCGTTGACATTGCAAGCTGGAGCATCTTTAAGAAATATGAATATCAAAAAGACACATACTACAATCTCCTCAAGGAAATCATTGTCGAGGAAAATCCGCTCTTTAGATAAACAAAACCCCGTGCGCTATTTGCGAGCAACCCTGCGGAAGCCCACGCACGAGGATTTACTTGTGGGGCTATTGTACACAATCAGGCGCTTGTGTCAATCCACATCGATTTAAGGTATTTTTCACATAATGCAGTCATACAGAATGGTGATCCCACCAAAATCAAAAAAGGTGACGGCTTACGGGTCATTTCTCCATCGCGGATTCGATTTTACTACCGAGAATTTTGAACGGTGTCTCTGGCAGTCTGCACCGTTTGACCTCGCACCCTCAAAAACCTGGAGCAACGACCCATGGTATACGGAACAAGACAATCGTAACTTTGTGCCTAACGGGGGGTATCGGGTGATCAATCCAGGTACAGCCAAGGGCACGACCCTAGGTGGAAACTTGTGCACCTTTAATTTGTTGCAAGGCACGTGCGTTAACTAACTCAGCTCTATTTGATCGCGATCTTGAGTCGCTCACACAGTTGCCAGATTTTGGGGGCGTTGTCGGGCTCGTGATCGGCCGTTTTGAGCGCGCCTCAAAAATTACTCAGGACGAACTCTCCGCGATTATTATGAACAAAAAAGCCCTCCTCAAAGACATGCCGGTAATCGCTAACGTTGACTTTGGGCATACTGAGCCAAAGATTACTTTCCCAATCGGCGGTATGTGTGCTTTAAATGCCGCTACTGACATGGCGACTATCAAAATTATGCGGCACTAATGAGGCCCTTGCGCTAAATGGGGACTATGCTATAAAGGTCGCGTGCCCCGGGAGGGGTCTTTTTAAAACCGCAGGATTTAGTCGCCATGGCCCGACAACTAGGCAAAAAAGAGCGCAGCTGGTACGTCCTTCACACCTACAGTGGGTATGAGGAGAACGTGGCGCGTAACCTCAAACAGCGTATCGAATCCCTCGATATGCAGGACAAGATTTTTAACATTCTCGTCCCCAAAGAAAAGAAAATCAAAATAAAGGCAGGCAAGCGCGTAACGGTTGAAGAGAAAATTTTCCCCGGCTACGTCTTTGTCGAAATGATTGTTACGGACGACTCGTGGTACGTGGTTCGCAATACCCCATCCGTCACCGGTTTTGTTGGCAGTGGAACTGTCCCAACTCCTGTCGAGCGCGCCACTGTCGAAAAACTGCAAAAGCGTATGGGGGTAGCCGAGCCTAAGTACAAGATTGACGTTAAGGCCGGTGACCCAGTAAAAATTACTGATGGACCTTTTAAAGACTTTGACGGTAAAGTCAGCAACGTCAATGAGGAAAAAGGCCAGGTCAAAGTACTGGTTAACATGTTTGGTCGTGAGACACCGGTTGAACTGGACTTTTTGCAGATTCGCAAAATTTAAGCCGCTGATGTAGCTTACTGAGCCTGCGAGCGCATAGCGCCGCGGTTCATCCACCACAATGCCAAAGAAAATAAAGACTATCGTAAAATTGCAATTGCCTGCCGGAAAGGCCACGCCCGCGCCACCGGTCGGTCCGGCTTTAGGCCAGCACGGTGTTAATATTGCGCAGTTTGCCAAGGATTTTAACGCAGCTACTAAAGGCAAAAGCGATATCATTCCCGTTGAGATCACGATCTACGAGGACCGCAGCTACACCTTAAAGCTCAAGACTCCGCCAGCCGCAGTTCTCCTGTTAAAAGCGGCAAAAATCCAAAAAGGCTCGGGAGAACCAAACAAAAACAAGGTTGGCTCGGTTAGCAAAGCCGATGTACGTAAGATTGCCGAGCTCAAAATGCCAGATCTAAATGCCAACAATGTTGAGACAGCCATGAAGATTATTGAAGGCACGGCTCGTAGTATGGGACTCAACGTAAAATAGCTATGGCAAGCAAACGTTTTACAGCACTTGTGCAGCAGGCACCCAAAGGTAAAGTCGGGGTGGAGGAGGCTTTGAGGTTTATCAAGGAAAAATCCAATGAAAAATTTGACGCCACGGTCGAATTGCATGTGCGATTGGGGATTGACCCCAAACAGTCCGATCAGACAGTACGTGGCTCTGTGGCGCTGCCAGCCGGATCCGGCAAGAAACTGCGAGTAGCCGCGGTCATATCAAGCAACAAAGAAAAAGACGTAAAACAAGCAGGTGCAGACCTGGTCGGTGGTGACGAGATCATTGACCAAATCAAAGCCAACAAACTGGATTTTGATGTACTGGTCGCAAGCCCAGACATGATGCCTAAGCTCGGAAAGGTCGCGAAAATACTTGGCCCGCGCGGACTAATGCCAAATCCAAAGACCGAGACAGTTGGTCCAGATGTAAGCCGACTCATTAAAGCTATCAAAGCGGGTAAGGCCAACTTTAAAAATGACGAGTATGGGATAGTGCACTTACCTGTTGGCAAAAAGTCGTTCAAGCTTGAGGATCTTACGAAAAATGTCGAGGCAGCACTGGAAGCAATTAAGGCTGCCAAGCCGGAGTCGCTTAAAGGGAGTTACCTAATATCAGTTACACTTGCCTCCAGCATGGGGCCGGGCATAGCGCTCGCGGTAAAATAAAGCGGCGGTAAAACTTGGCCGGCGGTTGCGGCGACGATTGCGGCGGTTGGCCGATCGATAAGGTTTAGCATACAATAGGGCATCGATGGAGCATCTATGCAGACCTTGATTGGGCTCGAAATTCACACGCAGTTGGCCAGCAAAACTAAGATGTTTTGTGGCTGTCCAAACGTGGCTGAACCCAAAGGACCCAACTTGTCCGTTTGCCCAGTCTGTCTTGGTTTGCCGGGAAGTTTACCGGTAGCTAACCGACAAGCTATTGAGATGGCCATGCGTCTGGGTCTGGCCCTGGGCGGCCAAGTGACCAAGTTCTCCAAGTTTGATCGAAAAAATTACTTTTACCCAGACTTACCTAAAGGCTACCAAATTAGCCAGTACGACAAGCCCATTATTAATGGCGGAGAACTAACTATCGAGACGAGCGAGACCCCGGCGACGGGTAAGCGGACTACTAAAAAAGTGCGGCTCATCCGGATCCACCTCGAAGAGGACGCCGCTAAATCAACGCATCCTAAATCGACCGACTATAGCTTGATTGATTTTAATCGGGCCGGTACGCCCCTGTTAGAAAGCGTAACTGAGCCCGATATGTCGACCCCGCAAGAAGCACGGGCCTTTGTGGCCGCTTTTAGAACCATTTTGCGCTATCTCAAAATCTCCAACGCGGATATGGAAAAAGGTCAATTGCGAGTTGATGCCAATATCAACGTCGTTGATGGCAAACGCAAGACGCCTATCACAGAGATAAAAAATATGAATTCTTTGCGGGCTATCGAGCGTGCTTTGGCCTTTGAGGTTAAGCGACACACGAGTGCGCTGACGGAGGGTCGCGAGGGAGAACTCATAAAAGAGACACGCGGCTGGGACGAGGCTCGTGGCGAGACTGTCTCGCAGCGTTCCAAAGAGGTGGCTTCGGACTACCGCTATTTTCCCGAGCCAGACATTCCGCCACTCGAGCCAGAGCGTCAGCTGGTCGCTAGGCTTGAGCGCACGATTCCGGAGTTGCCCTTGGCTAAAGCGGCACGGTTCTCCAGGGAGTATGGCATTACCGCAAAAGCGGCCAGGCAACTGGCGGCAGAGGCGGATCTTGCGAACTACTTTGAGCAGGTTGCGGGTGAACTTGAGGCTTGGGCGGAGTCAACTGGCAGCAAACTTACTAAAAAAGATCGTCTTAAACTTTGGCAAAACGCGGCTAATTGGATTTTGGTTGAATTAACTAAGCACCTCAACAAAGCGCAGATGCAAATAGGCGAGGTACACATTACCCCAGAGAACTTTGCCGAGTTTTTGTTGATTGTACAACAGGGCAAGATCAATTCGAGTGCCGCACAAATTGTTCTGGCTGATATGTTTTTAAACGGCAGTGATCCCTCGACGGTAATTCAAGACCAAAATCTCGAGCAGGTCTCGGACACGGGGGCTCTTGCGGCCGCGGTAACAAAAGTTATTGCGGCCAATCCAAAGCCGGTTGCAGATGTTCAGGCGGGCAAAACTAAAGCGCTGCAGTTTTTAGTCGGCATGGTCATGAAGGAAACACACGCTAAGGCCAATCCCGGTATGGTGCAGGAACTCCTCAAAAAGAAACTTCCCCCATTGTCATAGGCTAACTCAATCTACTCTAGGAACTTCGCAACTAATTGTGAGGCCTTCTTTATGTTAGTAGGGGGCAGCCAATGCGTCCTGGAGTCTTTTTTAAACCAGGCCATTTGTCGTTTGGTGTGATGTCTCGTATTGATCGCAATGCGCTCCTTAGTCTCAGCCAGTGTATGCTGGCCTGCGAGGTAATCGATGACTTCACGATAGCCGTGAGCTAAAAATCCGGAAGCATTGCGGGGATATTTTTTGATGAGACGTTTAACTTCGCGTCCCCAGCCTTGCCTAAACATTTTATCAATCCTTTGTCGGTTACTGGCATCAAGCTTGGCTTGAGGAACCCGTACGCCCAGTATCAAAACATCCCAATCGGGTGCGCGAGAAGTACGTTGTTCATAAAAAGAGCGCCCGGTTTGTAGGACTACCTCGAGCGCGCGCACGAGCCGACGGCGATTGTGGGAGTCAATCTGTGCAGCAGTGTATGGGTCGAGTCGTCGCAGACGCTGCCAAAGTTTTGTGAGAGTGAGCCGCTCAAGCTTGGCTCGCAAGCGAAAGTTGGCTTTGGTATGCGCAAAATTTAGCCCTTTGAGTACGGCATCGATGTAGAGATAGGTTCCTCCGACTATAAAAATGGGTACGTTGGGGTGTCGCTGATGCAGTTGTCGCACCAAACGATAGGTCTCGCGCTGAAAACGGCCGGCTGAGTAACGTTGGTTAGGGTTGATAATATCAATCAGGTAGTGCTGGGCGAGACGCTGCTCGCGACGTGTTGGTTTGGCCGTACCGATATCCATGTCTCGGTAAAGCTGACGTGAATCAGCTGAAATAACTACGCCGCCAAAACGCTGCACCAACTTTACCGCGAGAGCCGTTTTACCACTCCCGGTTGGTCCGACAATAGCAACGACCTTAGGCCGCAAGTTCTTTTTTAAGGGCACTTATGAATTCTTTTAGTGTCTTTTGTCCAAGATTGCCCTGGCCGCGCTGCCTGACTGCCACCTTTTTTGCCGAGAGTTCCTTATCTCCAATTACAAGTAAATAGGGAACTTTTTGCAGTTCCACCTGACGAATGCGCCGGCCGATAGTCTCGTTACTATCAATCAATTCCACTCGTAAGCCCTCCTCACGCAGCTGCCTAGCAATTTTTTGTGTCTCCGCGCGTTGTTTGACTGAGATCGGTAAAATCGCTACCTGTACGGGAGAAAGCCACAGAGGAAAGGCCCCGCCATAGTGCTCAATTAATATGCCCAAAAACCGCTCGGTCGATCCGAGGATGGCGCGGTGAATAACGACTGGCTGCTTTTTTGCCCCATCTTTGTCGGTGTACTCGAGCTTAAAGCGTGCCGGTAAGTTCATATCGAGCTGGATTGTGGAGAGCTGCCAAGGCCGTCCGAGAACATCATTAAAAATAAAGTCGAGTTTAGGACCGTAAAAGGCCGCCTCGCCAACTCCAACCTCTTGGCGCCAGCCACGCTTAGCAACGAGTCGTTTGAGCACAACCTCAGACTCATCCCAGACCTTAGTGTCGCCAATATACTTGGACTTATCCTTGAGGTCACGAGTTGAGATGCGTACCCAAAAGTTCTTGAACCCAAACTTGGCATAGACCTCTGCGACCATATCCAGCATCAGATTGAGTTCGCCCTCGAGCTGGCTGGGACTGGCAAAAACATGGCAATCATCTTGGGTCAGCGCGCGCACGCGGGTAAGTCCGGTCAGTTCACCAGACTTCTCGTAGCGATAATTGGTAGTAGTACAAGTCCAACGGATCGGTAGCTCGCGGTACGAGTGGGGCAGGGATTTATAGAGCATCATAAAATGCGGGCAGTTCATGGGCTTGAGGTAGTAGTTGGCCTCGCCCTTGAGCTGCATGGGCGGGTAGAGCGCGTCGTACTTATCGAGGTGACCCGAGATTTTGTAGAGTTGCTCCTTGGCGACGTGCGGGATCCAAATAGGCACGTACCCGCGACGTTCTTGCAGATCGCTAAGATAGTCCTCAATTAGTTGGCGCACCAGAGCACCTTTGGGATAAAAAAGTGGTAGGCCTGGCCCAATCTCCGGCACAATGGAGAACAGCTCGAGGTCCCGGCCGAGTTTGCGGTGATCGCGCTTTTTAGCTTCTTCGCGCAGCTTGAGAAACTCGTCTAGCTCTTTTTGTGTAGCAAAAGCGGTCCCATGGATACGAGACATCTGTGGATTTTTTTCGTTGGCTTTCCAGTAGGCCCCCGCAACACTCAAGAGCTTAAAAGCGCCCACCTCTTTTGCCTTGGTTACATGTGGCCCCTCACAGAGATCCTCAAAGACATCACCCGTTTTGTATACGCTGACATTTTTGTGTCCGTCCTTAGCAAGGTCGTCGATAAGTTCAACCTTGTAGGCCTGTCTAGCAGCTACAAACTTTTTTTTGGCCTCAGCAACCGAGAGCAACACACAGGTAAAGGGATGATCGCTGGCAATCAAGCGGCGCATCTCTTTTTCGATTTTTGGCAAATCGGCGTCGGTTAGTGGGCGCAGCGTCTCGATATCGTAAAAAAAGCCCTCCTGGGTGGCTGGTCCTGTACCGAGTTTACTGCCCGGATACAAGCGTAAAATCGCCATCGCCATAAGATGCGCCGCTGAGTGCCGGATGCGGAACAGTTGACTGTGTTCAGCTTTTTGTTTGGAGACTTTAGTTTTGGTCATCACAATGCTCCAAACTATGTCTCGCTAAGCAAAAAAGATCAAGCCGCCGGCTATTCTCGACTACTCGGGCTCGACCGGCGTTTGGTCTTGGAGAGAAGAACTTTTGCCCAAGATAATGGTGATCTTATCAACAATAGTCGGTACACTCTGGATGAACGGCGGCATAAAGCGGGTTTCGACGTGGTCGATCTCTTTTAAACTGCGGTAGAAGTCAGCCACACCGGTTTTGCCTTTGCCGGCTACCTTGGACTTATCAAAAAAGTCTTGACCCAGGCGCGGCCGCGCGACACCCTTGAGCCGCGCTTTTAGAGTGGCTGTACCCTTGTCAGCGTCAAAGCTGGCGACCTCGTAATTAAAGGTCTTGGGGTTGTAACTTGCCAACTCCAAACCCTCTTTTAACGAGGCGGTGAGTTTGGCAATAGAAAGTTGTAGCAAACTGTTCTCATCAAAAACCACCGTCTTGAGCTGCACTGTAGCGGTTACCGCAAATGCGGTCGTCTCCTCATTAGGGTCAACTGTGGCGGATTTATCGAGTACTTTTTTAATTACAGCTTCGGGTACAAACTGTTCGGTTGGCTTTGTTTTGCCGCGTAGCTCTTCTTGGGCTTGTGCCTCGAGTTCACTTATCAGCTCATCTTGAGCTTTTTTTATGTCAGCGTTAGTGGCGGCATTGACGACACGTTCTCCACCAGTCGCTGCCTCTTTTGACTCGGCGTACACCAAACTTTGCAGACTGGGCGAGAGCCTAATAAAATTGAAACGCGCCGGCCCGATGTTGTACTTGCGGCCGGGCTCAGCAGCGGTGGCACCGATCTGTAGCGAGCCACCGGCCGGAACCGTCACACCCTCATCGGTCAAGAACTTAATGCCCTGGTCGGTAAGCAGTTGCGAGTTTGGCAGAAGCGGTTGCGAGCCCCCTTGTTGGTTGTAGATCGTAACCGTAACGTGCGCATAGTCGGGGATAGGTTTTTCGGAGACGTTTTCAACTTTTTTTGTGTCATTTTTTTCTACGGTTTCGAGACGGCCAGGTACAAAGTCTAGTTTACTGGGGTCAGCTTCTTTGTTGGCGTCGATGGTGGCCTGATACTCGATCTCAACCTCTTGTTCCTTGGGGTAAAGCGTAATGGTGGCACGCGCAAACGAAAAGTAGAGCACCACTAAAACCAGCGCAAAACTTGCCACTGCCAAGATCAAAATTATGCGTAAAAAATTGCGTGAAGGGTTGACTGTACCGAGGTGCACCATGTCCTTATTAAAGCACAGTGGTAAAAACGCGTCCCTTGCCGACAATTGACTCTAGTTGCTGCAACACTGCGGGCTGGCGCGCGATCTTGTAAGCGGTTTGGATGCGACGTTCGCGTACACCCTCTTTAATCCGCAGGTGAACCACGCTTGTGCCACTTGGCAAGCCTTCGAGGGTCGCTTTGAGCTGTTTGAGCCGCTCGGCCGTAAAAGCTTGCTCGAGCAGGAGTTCCACAAAATCGCCGGCTGGTTGTAAAGCTGGAGCGGATTTTAAAGCTGGGGCCGGTTGCGCCACGGGGTTCTCGCGGGCGAGAGCCTCAGGGTCAAAGGGACTAGCCGAGTTTGCCAGGATCTTAATGGTACCGTCTTTGTCCGAGACCTTACCGCGCACGGTAAGGACAGCGTCCTCCACAAAAAGCTCCGGGTTCTCCCGCAGGAGGGAGGGGAACACTAAGGCCTCAGTCGTCCCCGAAAAATCGTCGAGTTGCACAAAAAGCATTGGTTCACCCGCCCGGGTGATCTTTTTTTGAATGTGACTTACCAAGGCGACGATGGTAACGGGTTGACCGGCATGCTGCAGCGTCAGGCTACCGATTGGGTAAGCATGGCGCGTGATAATCTCACGATGCTCAACCAGAGGTTGCTCCGAGACGTAGAGACCTAAAAGCTCTTTTTCCCATTTGAGGCGTTGCATGCGAGTGGCTGGTTCGGTCGACTCGAGCGTCAGGTTAAGTTGAACGCGCTTGCTCTTACCAAAGAGACTCATTTGGTTACTATTACGTAGAGCCTCGGCCTGTCGGGCCAGGCTGGTAAGAGAGTTAACGCTACTGAGCATGGCCTGGCGCTCAGCGAACTCATCGAGCGCTCCACTCTTAATGAGACTCTCAAGCGATTTTTTGTTGATAGCTTGGGCAGGAACACGCGAGAGTAAGTCGGCCAGTGATGTAAAGGACCCGCTCTTTTTGTGTTCACTGCGAATGGCCTCAACGGCATCACTGCCCAGGTTCTTAATGCCCGCCAATCCAAAACGGATAGCAAAACGTCCTTTGGGTAAATCAACGACGGTAAAGTGAGTCATACTCTGGTTAATTGAGGGAGGCAACACCTCAATTCCTAACTGCGCGCACTCGGCGATCTCGATTGCCAATCGATCGAGGTTGTCCTCGTCTGACCGCAGCAACGCCGCCATAAACTCAGCCGGGTAGTTGGCTTTGAGATAGGCAGTCTGGTAGGCGATCATGGCATAGCACACGGCATGCGCCCGGTTAAAGCCGTAACCGGCAAAAGGTTCGATAAAGGCAAAAACTTTTTCGGCAATCTCTTTGCCAACGCCTGTCTTGATACAGCCCTGGATGAATTTTTCGCGCTGTTCACCTAG
>JAZDNR010000008.1:0-5357 GCA_043799475.1 Parcubacteria group bacterium | reverse complement strand
CCTCCTGGTTTTTGAAGCGCTTACGAATCTCCTTGATTACCTCAACTAAAAAGGTACCGGTCCCCGCAGCGGGATCTAGAATCTGTACTCGGTGTACTTCTTTAGTCACTTCTTTTACGGCCTTGCCGCGCTTATCGGCATTCTGCGTCTTGAACTTCCACTCAATCTTACTGGTATCCGCCAACCCATCCTTAATTCCAAAGTCGCGCTTGAGAATCTCATCCACCGACCGCACAATAAACGACACCACGGGCTCCGGCGTGTAGTAGACACCGCGGCTCTTACGCAGCTTGGGGTCGTACTCTTGCAGATAGGTCTCGTAAAAGTGCAGGACGGGGTCTTTGGATTTTTGTTCAAACTCTTTGTGCATGATCGTACTGACATCGGCAGCGCGATAGGCCGCAATCAAGTCGTCGATGATCCAAGCCAGGCGGGGTTCAAAACTCTCACCGGCAATATGACCAAAAAACTTTCGGAGCAGAGGATTTGCAGGCGGCAACAGATCTTGTGCCTCATGCCGGCTAAAGTTTTTGAGCGACTCGTCAAAGTAGCGCGCGACAAACAGCCCGTACGCGAGCGTCTGCGTGTACATGTCCGCAAACTGCTCGATCGTCAGGTCGCGGATCAGCACCTGCTTAAAGGCCTGGTACTGTCCCTGGATGTCGCCGGTCTTGTCCTCCTCCTTAAGTAAGCCGATCACGATGTCGCGCATGATTCGGCTCTTGTGTGCCATGATCTCAGCAAGTTGCTTGGCCGATTTAATCTTTGTCGGTGCCGGCTGAACAAACTGCTTTATCAGGTCCGTAAAGCGGGCGAGGTCCGCCTCGGAGGTTTTTTCGTTGAGGGTTATCTTGGCGTACTCTTCGTCGTGTAAGTAAAAGCGGAACTCGCGGTAGTTGGTGAGGATGAGTGAGTCAAAGGCTTCGAGGTAGCGCTCAGCCTGCTTTTGAACGGCTTTGTCGGAGAGATCGACGGTGATGTCCTTGGCTTCTATGTACCCACAGGGGATTTCGTCGAGCTTGATCAGGAAGTCCGGGGCGTTGTGGCCGACTTTTGCTGGGTCGTTGATGATGGAATATTTGTCGGGTAGGAGTGCGCGCAGGAGGTTTTCGAGGAGAGGACGATAGGCGTGCTCGCGGGATTCGCTTGATTCCTGTTTGTGAGCGACTTCTCGGACGTATTGGCTAATGAAACCATCGTTCATCATTTTGCCTCACCAAAAAGTGACGATAAGAAGTTGTCAACTTTGTCTAATATTTCTTTGTTGATCGGTAGAGCGCAAAAGTAGTCTCCGTCCAGAATCTTTTCAAATTCTTCTTGCTCTTGCCGAGAAAACTTTACTTCATAGTACGCACACATCGCAGCCAAATTAGTGACTGGATAATCCGCCGGCACGTGCAACTTCAGCTTATTGAGCGCACGCGTTCCAAAACCTCGTAAGTCAGCAGCGTTGAGCTTATTACTTAACTCATCACTATCTCTTGTTTGGTAAGCAAATACTTGCCGGCCGTCAATCAGATAGTGCACCGGAAATAACACGCCGTATTTTCCACCAACATCATCTCGATGTTCCACCAACTTGTTCCGCTTACGTATAATATTGCGGTACATCCAATTGATCTCATGCCCAAATTGCGTATAGAGATTTTGCGTAGCCACATTCTCGTGCTTCTGAACTTCTGCGTGGAAGCAAGAAAAACTTAACTTGGACAACCATGAACCTTGTGCACCTAGCGTTTCGTCGAATATGAGAAGTCCAGATCGCAGCATCTTCGCTGCAAAGAAAT
The DNA here is from genome assembly GCA_043799475.1 of Parcubacteria group bacterium. Taxonomy (GTDB): domain Bacteria; phylum Patescibacteriota; class JAUYIX01; order JAUYIX01; family JAUYIX01; genus JAUYIX01. The sequence continues at coordinate 3,570 of JAZDNR010000008.1, read as the reverse complement.
AGAAGCTATTGATTTCTTTGTAGAGCGCCATACCGTCCGCCATAACTTCACCTGGCACACTCTTACTAAACACGGGGGCATTGGTTACCAAACAATCAATCGCACACCTGTCTGTAGCAATCAGATCATTAATGAAAAGACGTTCTGCATCATCGTTCGCCACCCTCTTTTTGCGGGCATCGATGGTGGCTTTCAGAGATTGCTTCAAGTACTGCACCATCACTCCTGCATCATCGGCGAATTGACGTTGTCGTTGTAAGCCCAGTGTTCGTTTCCCGTATTGTAGGGCGGGTCAATATAGATGCACTTGACCTTGCCGGCGTAGGTTGGCAGGAGGCTCTTGAGGGCCTTGAGGTTGTCGCCGTGGATGATCAGGTTGTCGTGGAGGCTGACTTTTTTGGCCTTTGTGGGGTAACTCTTGGATTTGCTCGGAACCAGCTCGTGGTAGGGCACGCTAAGGTGGTGGTTCTGGACGAAGGATTTACCTTTGAAGTGGAGAGAGGGCATTAAAAGGCTGTTTTACGTGATTTTTGCTAGTATAGACCTATTAATCCGTTAATCCCATTGCGATGCCCGATCAAACGACAAATACGGCCGTTGAGCCTGCTGCGCCCACTCTGAGTAGTGAACCTAGCGTTTCCGCTACGGTGCCAATCAAAAGACGAAAGAAAAGAGCAGTTGGGATGTCGAGTACGGTCCCCGCGAAAGCAGAAAAACGAATCAAGGCGAGCATAAAGAAGTACATGCATGTAGTGGAAGAGGCTCTCAAGCGAGAATCGAATGAGGCTGATACCTCAAACATTATCAACGACATGCTTGGTGACTTTTGGGGATACGACAAGTTCTTTGACGTAACATCGGAGTACAGAATCCGTGGTCAGTTTGCAGATTACGGAGTAAAAGCAAACGGCAAAGTGATTTTCTTTATTGAGGTTAAGGCAGTCAACGTTACGCTCAACGAAAATCACTTATTTCAGGTCACGAGTTACGCAGCAAACGAAGGTGTTGAGTGGGTTGTGCTTACCAATGGTCATTCTTGGCAGCTCTATCACATTGTATTTGGGCAACCAATTGACCGTGATTTAGTGCTGTCCTTTAACCTGCTCGATAAGAAAATTCAACCAAAAGCCCTTCTCAGCAAAATGGCCTATCTCGCCAAGGAGTCCTTTGCAAAAAATTGTCCTGAGAGCCTCTGGCAAAAACGAGTAGCTCTCTCGAAGAAGAGTCTGCTGGATGTGTTAAGTTCCGATAAAGTACTCAATGCCACACGTGCAGTACTCCGCAAAAAGACGGGCTACAAAGCATCTCCCAAGGAGCTCGAGTCAATGATGCGATCGATCTTTGGAATTAGTTAGTCGTTAGAGCTTTTTTCTGTAAGAAATTCCTGTGCCTGGCAGGCCTGTTGTTAGGTGTTTGCCTCGCTTGCCGAAATTAACAACTCCACCTGACCGTCCAATCGACAAGCTACCGCCCGTTTTACCAACATTTAATCTGACAAAACGGCCTAGTCTAAAAATCTTTCTAAATCTAAATCCCATTTTTTAGGATTCACAGCCTACGCCGTTACCGTCGTTGTCTAGGTTATATCTGTCGTCACCAATGACTTGCACGGGGCCCTGGACATAGTACGGACCATTACCACTGCCACCCTCACAATCAACATCCTGAGGATACACATTTGGTACACATGCTCCAGAATAATTAGGATCACATTGTGAACCAGAATCGCCACCCGATGTATCGCCGCCGCCGTTGTCGGCGGGTGGCGGCTCATCAGTAGTCTCACAATTTCCGGGCGCAGCGAGCCCTTGTATCAGTGACTCCGCATAGACTTCTGTTGCTCCAGCGATAACGGCTGTTCCTCCGTACAGATGTCCCTCACCAATGCTATCGCGGTTATCGTATAAGTAGTTGCCCGTTGCGATACAGCCGATGTTAGTTTTTTTGGTTAGCAATAAGGGCCAGCTTAGTCCCGCCAATTGCGGGCCAGCTGCAAGTGCATCACTAAATCCTTCGCCGCTCGCAACGCCAATGCCCTCCGGTGAACCACCAAATAACCACGCAACCTGGACGGACGTTTCATAACGGTCTGCGCCTGCAATCCTGCCAACGGAATATCCAAGTTCAGCAAGTTCTTCCTGAATCCCTCCAGAGATCACGCTTGTACCTCCGACGATTGTAATATGAATCACGGCCTGGTTGCTCGCTAGATACTCCTTAACGGAATCACTCAACGTTTTTGGCTGCGACAGTAATAGAACCTGCTTGCCTAAGCCAGCAAAGGGAGAGATGGATAACGCGTCTGCATACGCATTGCCACTCACGATATAGGCTGTATCTTCATCATTACTGCGTAACTGATCGATTTGTTCTGCGATTGCTTTTGCGGTTTGATAACGATCATTCCCCGAGATTCGGATAACGGTGTAGCCGAGTGCTGCAACTTGATCAGCTACAGCCTGACTAATTGCTCCCGTTCCACCTAGTACATATACGGCCATAAAGTTATTTGGGGTCAGCGCACGTAACAGCTCGGTTTGTGTTGGTGCGGGCAGTGAATCTTTTTCCGTGAGTAATAGCGGCCCATCGATTACTCGAGCAAGCGAAACTCCGCTAAGAGCATCTGGAAATGTGCGTCCACTCGCGAGAACGACTCCTTGGGCCGCACCGGGCATATATGTAGCAGCAGAAGTCATTGCAGCGGTCTCGAACCGGTTTGAACCTGCAATCCGGCCAATGTCCTCCGCAGCGCGTGTCGTGGCTGGCTTTGTAACTAATATTCCAAGTGTCAGGATGACAACCAAAAGTGTCGAAATAGTCCGTGCTGTTTTACGCATGCTCTTTTGAGTTACCGAGTCTTTACCCAAAGCTTAAATCTTTGTGAAAAACAAGCAAGCACCTTATTCCCGTACGCTTGTCTTGCGATAACAAGTCGAAGAGTTAGTATGTTTGTATGACTGAACAAAAAGCGCCGGGAGCACCCGCGCAGATTGTAAAAAATAACGAGCAAAAGTCAGCCCCGGTTGTAAAATGTGCCAATTGTGGTTCCACCCAGATTCACGTCGATAAAAAAGGCTACAGTGCCGGCAAAGGATGCTGCGGCTACTTGGCGTGCGGACCTCTCGGGTTCCTATTTGGTCAAAAGGGTGCCAACAAGATCCGAAAAACTTGCATAAACTGTAATAACAGTTGGGAGTAGTTAGGCGGCACCTACGTTCGATTAATTGGGGGTGTCACGGCATTCCTGAGCGGTGCCTGACTTTTCGCGGTCGTAAGATGCAAATCTGTGCTCGCTGTTTTGGCAGCAACATTGGACATATTGTTGCACTAGTCTGGTTTACAAGTGCGCTCCTACCAAAATGGTATTGGGGGCCTCTTCTCCTAATACCACTTATAGTCGATTGGTCGGTCCAACAGTTTGCTGAGCATGAATCAAACAATACACGCCGCTTAATTACTGGGGTTGCCGGCGGCTTGGGTATGGGCTTGCTCATTTGGAACCCAGTTATGTTTTCAGTTGAACTCCTTATCAGGCACTTACGGCCTTAACCTCTAGTTTCGTCCTCCCCT
>JAZDNR010000088.1:0-9432 GCA_043799475.1 Parcubacteria group bacterium | reverse complement strand
CGGGGATTTTCTCGGCGGATGTCGAAAAGACTATTACTGGCGTAAAAACAGGCAAGATCGACAGCACGCTTGTTCATCCTCTTGTGTTTGAGGAAAACACTATCGGAATTATTACCTTTAGCTCTGTGCGTAATCTTGATGAACTCACTAAGTACGAACACGAAGCAATCGAAGGTATCGTCAGTCTCGCCTCGCTAGCCCTCTATAAGGCAAAGTTGTTCGAAGACTTGGAAAACACTACTTTGCAACTCACCGACGCCAACAAGCGACTAAAGCAGTTAATGGAGATAAAGACGGAATTTTTGCATATTGCTTCCCATCAACTGCGGACGCCCCTTACAAGTCTACGCGGCTACTTAAACATGCAAGCGGCAGGTGACTTCGATCCTTTGCCGGTGCAGCGCCGTAGAGAGTTGCAGCAGACCATGTCGCGCAGTGCAGATCAACTCAATACACTCGTCAATGATTTGCTCAATGCTATGGAGCTCGAAGGTGGAACCCCGAACCTCAAGCCAGTGAAGACCGACGTTTGGACCGTCATAGACGAAGCCGTTAAAACTATGCAAATTGCATTCGAAAAGAAAAAACTCAAGCTCATCGTCAACAAGCCGGCTACCCCACTGGCACCCATTTTAGCGGATGCGTCGTACCTCAGGCAGGTCTTTCTTAATATCTTTGATAACGCCGTGAAGTACACCGAACATGGTTCAGTAACCATACGGTCCAAGGTGCATAGAAAAAATATCGTAATCAGCATTCGAGACACCGGCATTGGTATTTCGCCCAAGGACATGTCTAAGTTGTTTGGTAAGTTCGTACGTGGCGGTCAGTCAGAAAAGAGGCAAACCACCGGCAGCGGACTTGGATTGTTCATCATAAGACAAATTGTCGACCAACATCACGGTGCAGTAGAGTTAAAGAGTGCAGGTATCGGTAAGGGAACTACGGCCATAGTTTCATTGCCAATAATGCGTCAGGAATAGTGTAAGATAGCGTGATGAGTAAGTGCCGGCCATGGGGAAAGTCTGTCTCGATAGATTTATATGGTTGCAACCCCAAAACTACGATCGACCCTGATGGTCTAAAAAAAATAATTGCCGAGATGATAAAAGCAATCGATATGATTGCGCACGGGCCCTGCTACGTGGATCGTTTTGGCGAGGGTAAACTGCTGGGCTATTCGGCCATGCAATTTATCAAAACGTCTTCGGTAACTGTCCATCTTGATGAGGTCAATAGTCGAGCCTTTATTGACATCTTTAGTTGCAAGCAATTCTCTTCAGACGGCGCAGTGGCCGTCGCCCAAAAGTATTTTAGCGCTAAGGAGTATAAGGTTACCGAATTAGTGCGTTAGGATAGCAGTATGAACTGGTTCTACCTAGCTCTCGTGCCGCCATTGCTCTTTAGCATGGTGAACCACTTTGATAAGTACCTCGTACAGCGTTTTTTTAAGGGTGCTGGTGTAGGTGCCGTACTAATTTTTTCGGCACTCGTTGGCGTGGTTGCGGCCATCCCCATAGCGCTTTTTGTGCCTGCAGTCTTTGATCTTTCCGCATGGCAATCCGCGCTGATTGTCGCCAACGGTTTTTTGTATTTGCTGGCAAGTTTGCCGTATTTCTATGCGCTTGCAAAAGACGAAGCGTCAGTTGTGATACCGTTTTTTCAGTTAATTCCTTTTTTTATTTTGCTTTTTGGCTTTGTTCTGTTAGGTGAAAGCATCGATCGCAACAGCTTTATCGGTGGGTTATTAATTGTGTTTGGTGCGGTCTTGATTTCGCTGGAACTCACGCACAAAAAGGTTCGACTGAAGCAGAGTGTCCTGTGGCTGATGGTGTTGTCCTCGGCTCTCTTTGCTCTAAATTTTGTATTGTTTAAAAACTTTGCCATAGAGACCACTTTTTGGGTGACGAGCTTTTGGGAGTATCTCGGCTTTACGCTTTTTGGATTGCTTGCTCTGGCTCTTATTAAACCGTACCGAAGAGAGTTCCTGCTGGTTTTTAATCAGAATAAAACAACCGTGCTGACGGTCAACATCATTAACGAGGCTATTGGATTGGCAGCCAAAGCTACTTTTAATTTTGTTACGCTCTTGGCGCCTATTGCGCTAGTTTCTTTTTTGGGAGGTCTGCAGCCTCTCTTTGTCTTGGTAATTGGAACCGGCTTAACGATACTCTTCCCAAAGTTGAGTCGGGAGAAAATTGACGTGGGCCACATGGGCCAAAAGGTCGTTGCAATTGGCGTCATTATTCTTGGTGTCTGGCTGCTCAACTTTGCGAATCAGTAGAAAAAAGTAGGACCAGAGAACGCGTCTCTGGTCCGTGAATAGCGCCACTGATATCTACGCCGTCCTACGCCGACCGTTACGTCGCCTTCTTGCGTCCCTTGCCACTACCCTTGGAACCGCCCTTCGACCCTTCCAGCGGCTCGCGCACGAGCGTGCCTGCCGCGGTCCTCGTCAGCAGCACCGAGAGTCGGTCGGGGTGCACGTAGAACTTCTCCTCTGTCACGATGCGCAAAAAGCTGCGCAACTGGCCGGCAATATCGGGGTTCTCCCGGTACTCGCGCAGGATGGCTTCGCGGTCGATCTCGATGGTCTCGGGCACTGTCCGCACAAAACGCCGGAACTTCTTGCCAAGCCACTTCATGACCACTTGCAGCCTCAGCCGCTTGTTAGCCAGCACTACTCGGCCCGGTGTGTCGCGGTAGAATACCCGGCCGGAGGGCAACTTGAGGGTCTTGCCCTCGAAGGGTAGAGCGCTCCGGTAGTTGTCGACGAACTGCTTGATCTCGTCGTGCAGCCCGACCGCCTGCAGCATGAGTGGCACCAACTTGGCATTGCGTTCAACCAGCAGCGCGTCCACCTTGGCTTGGTACTCGGCCTCGATGGTCTTCATCTGCGTGTCCAGCTCGGCCAGTTCGGCGACGTTGGCATCAACATCCTCGATATATGTAAGGGTACGTTGCATTTCTCGCTCCTTTCGCTTCTCCCGTCTTTACTTTCATTTTACCCACAACAACCAGGAGAACACCCTAATTGAATGTCTAACTGCTGGCAAGTTCCGTTTGCAACTTTAAAGAACTCTGGACTCAAAAAACTCCAAACATCATGTGTGGATTACTCAGCCGACAAAAGTGGCATCCCGGTGACAAATCAGGTAAAATAAGTGCTAATAAAAGAGGGCCAGCTTTAGGTCTCACACAGAAAATCAAAAAGAGAAAATCAAAACCGGAAAAACAGGGGAAACAAAAAGCAACCGAGACTCAAGACAAAAGAGCTCTTGCGATTTTTGCAAGTCACGCGCCCGGTACCTCACAAACCTCGTGCGTCTAACTCACTTCCCTCACTTCCCCTTTTTACAATGGCCATCATCCAAGCTGCAAAAGGTGTTATCGCTCCGGACATTGAGTCGTTTCACTGGATTAATGTTAAAACGAGCGGCTTTGGGTCGCTCTCAGGCAAGGTCGTCGTGGTGAACTTTTGGACCTATGCTTGCCACCACTGCCAATCCCTCCTGCGCCACATGGCCGTTCTCCAGCGTACTTACCGGCGACAACCCTTTACCGTAATCGGGGTTCACACTCCGGAATTTTTGTTTGAGTCCGACATCGATAACGTCAAACGGGCTGTTAAGGACTTTAGAATCAACTGGCCGGTGGCTATCGACAATGGTTATGAGAACTTTAACCGCTTTGGCGTGCGCTTTTGGCCGACGACAGTACTGATCGATGCTGACGGACGTATCGCTGGACGCTTTGTCGGAGCCGGCAGCTTCCCAGACCTGGCCCGCTGTATCCATGCTATACTGCCGCGCTAAATAGTAAGTCGCCGTAAGCTCACTTCCATGGCACCTCTCACGGTTGCCAAAGTTGAACAACAAAATAGTCCATGCACTTTGCACGGAGGCAACCAGTATCTGGGTGAAGCGCTCCCGCCGGTAACCTCGCTTCGTCAAGCGGTTTTATTAACCTTGGCTTACTTTGATGCCCAAGGATTAGCCGTCTCGGCCTTTGATGTGTGGTTCAACCTGATCGGTTACCGCACCAACCTACATGCGGTGGCACTTGAGCTGGAACAACCCGCAGTGCGTGAGCGTTTAGTTGAACACGATGGTTATTACAGCTTGCGCAGCCGTGAGCAAGTCGAGCTTAGACAACTCAAACACAAAGTGAGCGAATTTAAGTGGCGCCGGGCTCGTTGGGTCGCCAGTCTGCTCTCGCTAGTACCGTTTATCGAAAGTGTAGCGGTGTGCGATAGCGTGGCACTCAACAAGGCTAGACAAGAGTCGGACATTGATTTTTTGATTGTGGCGCGACCGGGCCGTATGTGGACGGCGCGTCTGCTTGCCACCAGTCTGACCCATGTTCTACGGCTGCGTCGTCATGGTCGTGCGGTGCGTGACCGGGCCTGCCTGTCTTTTTACGTCACGTCCGATAATCTCTCCCTGGAGCCACTGGTAATAGCCGGTGGAGATCTCTATCTCGCGCACTGGGTCTATACGGCCACACCGCTATGGGAGTGTCCTAGACCAGACAGGCTGGAGCTGACGCGTCGTTTGCGCCAAGCTAACGCTTGGGCCGCTCAGTTTTTTCCGCAACTTTCCCACGGGGCGGGTCGGACAATAACGGAGCGACGTTTAGTAAAGCCTTGGGTTGCCCGATTCTCCCGGGTAGTACAAGCTCTTGCTGAGGTCATTCTGCGGGGCAAACTGGGCCAACATCTGGAGCTGCGTCTGCGCCGTTGGCAGTTGCGTTACATGCATAAAACCGCACCGTTTGAGCTCAAAAATCGTACCTGCCACATTGTGATCAACGATCGGATGCTTAAGTTTCATGAGCAGGACCGGCGCACCTGGTTTAGGGAGCGCACGCTTACAACCTACGAGCGTCTGACAGGAGAACAAGATCTTCTCGAGCAAGTTGAGGATATGCGTTTTGTCCCAGCTGGCCTGGTAGTGCAACCCGTGGGAGCAACGCTCAGCCTGCGATGACGGTGCGATGACGGTTGCGCTAAAAGCTGAGAGGGGAGGACACCACCTGCCCGTCTTATTGATTGTGGTCATTTGGCTGGCAACCTTTGTTATTTTGCTCGCCAAAACGGTTCCGGTCTCAGGCGACGGTATCTATTACTTTGTGCAGCTCGAGTCGCTTGTCCAAGATCACGATCTCGACTACGCCAACAACCTCGAGCAGTTTAGAACCAACCCGCACGTGGCTAAACAGCTCGACTCCGGCGTCACAACCCCAACCGGCCGAACACCAAATTTGTTCTCCATCGGACCGGCCCTTTTTTGGGCCCCGTTTTACTTGGTTGCGCAGGGGAGAACTATCCAGCTCCTGGCACCCAGTGTCGCGACCTCGCTCTATGTGCTGCTTGGCTTGTTCCTGGTGTACGCTACTTGCCGTCGTTGTGGTCTATCGCGCTGGCCCTGTGCGGTAGCGTTGGTGGCAGCCTATCTTGGTACCAATCTCTGGTATTACAGCACCTTTGAGGCCAGCATGGCGCATGGCCTTGGTTTTAGCTTAGTAAGTTTACTGGTATATCTCACAGTACGTTTTAAGGAGAACCGCACGCTGCTTTGGCACTGGTTGCTGCTTGGATTAGTTGCGGGGCTAGCGACTTGTGTGCGCTGGCAGCTACTTTTGGTTGCGCTGGTAGTGCCGGGCCTTGAGCTCGCGCGACAAATATGGCGGGGTAAGTCCCTCGGGCCCGGGCTCCCCAAGCTCCTGCGCCCATTACTTTTTTGCCTGGGCCTGCTGCTGGGGGTTCTGCCACAGTTGCTGGTGTGGCATAGGCTCTATGGGGTTTGGCTACTTGTCCCACAGGGCGATGGTTTTATTGATCTAACCAGCCCCCATTTTGGCGAGGTGTTGATCTCCGCGCGTCACGGCTTGTTGACGTGGACACCGCTTGTTGTCCTTGGGATTGTGGGGCTTATAGTGGCGGTTCGTGCGGTTGATCGGCGCCTACGTTACCTTGGGCTGGCCTGTGTACTGATTCTGGTTCTGCAGACCTATCTCAATGGAACTTTACTCGAATGGTGGGGTGGTGAAGCGCTGGGAGCACGACGATTTACCGATATTTTAGTCGTTGTAGCGGTGGGCTTGGCCGCCTTGTTCTCCCAGTACTGGAGGGGGCGTTGGGTACGTGTCGTGTTGATTGCTGTAAGCGCAATATTGGTGGCAGCTAATCTAACCCTCACGCAACTCTATCGGCATGACCGTATCTCGCGAGTCGATGCGGTACATCTGCCCGACCTTGTGGAAGCATTGGGTCAATAGTCGCGCTACACTTGTTGGCATGACCATACGTACCTACCGTTACTTCTTTTGGACGATTCTTAGTCTAGCCGTCTTGATATTTGCTTGGTACGCCTACCTTTACAGTCGCGGTCTAGTGACCTTTACTTTTAGTCCGGTCACGGCCCAGTAGGACGAGCCCTGCGCAGTCCTGCGCAAGTCCTTGCTACTCGGACAAGAGTGTTAGATAATAAACCCACTGCAAAAGCACCACTTCCTGTGTTGCCTGGCAGCGACATGAACAAACGCACCAGCTACATCCTTATAATCGTTGTTCTCCTGGTAGTACTTGGGGCGGGAGGCTTTTTGGTCTACTGGTTTGGGCGTCCGGCGGTGACTCAGGTGGCTGGCCAACCCTCCAGCGTAGAAGTGCGCGCTTTTGTGGATACCAACGGCGACGGACAATATTCTCAAACCGAGGGCCAAATCTTTTTTAATAAGACCGTTAAGATTATTGACAAGGTCTCTGGCCAAGAAATCAACTACGCCACGCTCTGCGGGTTTGGAACCAACAAACTTGGCGGAGTGGGGCGCATCACCTGTTCTAATCTTAATAAGGGAGCGACTTACACAATCCAGCTGGTCGATCTGATCGCCAATACGCAAGGGCCTATCAAAACGCAAAACGTCTCTGGTACAAACCCGATCGATATTACTTTGCAAGGCGATCCTGCTAAGGATGTGGTGGATTTTGGGTTCACCCAGGGCTTAGGCGGGGGAACTGTGCAGCTCGAGATTCGCGCCTTTAACGATTTTAATGGTGATGGTCAATATGGCGGAACTGCTAAACCGGGTGACCTTCGCTCAGAAGGTACTTTCTTCCAAGCTGCAGATTACGATCTGACTGACCTCACGACTGGTCAAGAAATTGACTATGTCAGCGCTTGTAACAACGACGGCCATCTGGGGGGAGCCGGCCGCGATTTCTGCAATATTCCGACGGGTACTTACACCGTTAAGTTTAACGGCAAAACTACCGGGCTGACCGGTCCGCTCAAGTCTCAATACAACGTCAACGGAGTGAATCCCTTGCCGAGTGTTGTACTGGATGGCTCTACCCCTAACCCCGTGGTTGAGTTTGGTTACAACGGTGAAGCTCAGTTTGGAGTTCTCCTGATCCGCATATATGCCGATACGGACAATAATCGTGAGTACGGCAACGGTACTGAGGAGACTTCGGCCGAGGGTACCGTCTTTAATGGTCAAACCTACAAGCTCAGTCTGGTGCAAGGGGACACCAAGACACCGGTTGATCCTGCCAATTGTTTTGCCGGAGACTTCAATGTGGGTGGGGTTGGACGCGACTTTTGCTTTTTAGATCCCGGTACTTATGAAGTTGATGTTGATCCCGATGCTGATCCAGCCACGTACTTAGGGCCCTTTGCCGAACCGCACAATCTCAAGGGTGAGGATCCGGTCCAAGTAGTTATAACTGCCGAGGGTGCACCGGTTGTAGATTTTGGTTATATCTCCAACTGTTTGCTCGAGGTGACACCTACCAACGGTACGGCTCCTCTCAAGGTTGCTCTTGAAGCTCTCACAAGCGCCAAAGTGGCCAACTATACTTGGGACTTTGGTGATGGTAGTGCAGTCGAACAGACTAAGACGGCGACTACCGAGCACACCTTTACTAAACTCGGTACTCACTCGATCACTGCTACTCCAAAAATTACCAGTGGCAAATCAGCGGTAATTTGTAAGGGTAGTGTCGAGGTCAAATCTGGGCAGCCTCTCGTTGTAGCTGCAAATAACACGGTGAACAATGTGGTCAACAACGTTCCTGCCCCCACGCCGACTCCCACCCCAACCCCGACGCCAACTCCTACGCCAACGCCAACCACTACTGTGTCTGGCGGGACTCAACAAACCACTCCACAAACCGGAGTAGGAGCGCAGGTGGCAGTTCTGCTGATCAGCTTGATTGCAGCCACGGCCATTACTGGAGCAGTCGCATACCGCAGAAGGCTAGTTTAGGCCCTTAGGGCTGCGTATCGACCCCGTTTGACAAAGTGGTCAAAAAGTGCTAACGTAGCCGCTTGTCAGTTCCGGCAAGTTGTTTCTCTTCTCTTTTTCGTTTTTGCGAACCAGCGCTAGCACGCTGGCAACGCAGGAGGTTCTAAATGAGGTATATCCTTTTGGTTCTCTCAATCGTGGCGCTCTTGGGGGGATCTTGGCTCCTTGCCCCAAAGACACGGTTCGACAAGGTAGAACCTGGTTACCACGAGGTACAGCAATTTATGTACCAAGGAGTACATGAATGCAGCGCCGAGCCCACGCTAAGACCCCATCCAGTTCCACTCTTCTCTTTTTCGCTCGCAAAGTACGGCGCGTTTGCGGGCATGCAGCCGACTAGCGTCATGTTCGTCGACCGAGACACCAAGCCGGAGATCCTGGTAGTTCGCAATGAGGACGGCAAGAACTCGATCATCGTGGTTGTCTCCAAGTCCGAGCCTTGGGCCAACGAGATCCCGGAGGATTTTCGGCGATGAGACTCAAGTCTCTTCAACTTTCGGAAGAGTCTCTTATCGGGATCACGAGGACACTCACGTTCTGCGCCGCTATTGGAGTGCTCGTGACCTTTGGGTTTGTCCTGGAGGGAGTAGCACGAGTAGCGATGCTCGTGACCACGACGGTCTTTCTAGTGCTTATGCGCCAGATCGACCGAGAGCACAGACCCCCCGAAAAAGATACTTCGTAGGCCGATGAGCTTCGTCTCGTCGGCCTTCTTCTTTTTCATAACACCATCCCCAAAAAGTGCTAGTCCCGCATGACCCCTTTTGCACGCTTTTGTAGCCCTGCTACTATGTAGGCCATGGAAATCAAACACTCCAACCCCAGCGTTGCTCGTTCCGTGGAAGCCCACCGCGGCAAAAAGCGTTGGCCCTGGGTTCTCCTAATTGTAGTAATTGTACTTGTTGTGCTGGGCGGAATAGCCGCAGCCCTCTACTTTTGGGGTGGCAACTTGCTCTCCCGTAAGCCAGCCGAGAATCAAATTACCAACAACCAGACAGGAGAACAGCCCACACCCGCCGGCGGTTTTTCGGTCAATTCACAACCTGATGCGGATGAACTCACGCAACTTGTGATTGGTCGTTACGCTGACACTGCTCTTGGCGGTCCAGTTGAGATCGCAAC
>JAZDNR010000085.1:0-11523 GCA_043799475.1 Parcubacteria group bacterium | reverse complement strand
TCTCGCCGGAGTAGGTTTATGGTTAGAGCGCGCCGGCCCCTTTTTACTCTTTGGACTGATCATCTTTGACCGGCTCATGCCTGTCTCCATTCTCGCCAAGCTCTTTAGCTGGCTCGTTACAGTAACATTCTCGGTAATTCTAGGGGTCAATATATAGGTGTCTGTGCCGTCGCTTGACAAAGAGCGGTTTTTGGGCAGACTACCCATAGCTGTTTAACAGCTGAAAACATCCAAGGAGGATGCGATGAGTGACGAACTTGGTCTGCTTGGTTCGCAACTCGCCCTCGCGATGCGTTTTCGCGCGGGTGGGTTTGACAAAAACGATGAGGTTGTGGAGTGCCAAGTCACCCACGACAAGGTTCCCATCCGCGAGCTGTTCAACCAGGAGGGCAGCGTGTGGGTCATGCGTCCGGACTCCGTCCCAGGCTACGTGGCCATCAAGGCCATTGCTGTGTCGGAGCGCAAGTTGATGCTCGAGACCGCGCCTATCGACTGGGAGGCTTTCCGTACGGCCATCAGCGAGGCCAACCTGCCGTTTGTCTGTGATGGGGAAACTGGCAAGGTTAGTATGTCGATGGACCGGGAGAACCGGCGCTTCAAGCCGGTGCTCTACATCAGCAAACCCATGCAGCCGCCCAAGCCTAGCGAGGATGGTGAGAGACTCCTGCCGCGTGTCCTTTGGAAATTCTACATTGACGAGAACACCCCGCGCCAGCGTCAGCTTGTGCTGCAGTTGGCGGACACAGCGGGAGAACAGGACACGTTCATCGAGCTGCCAGGTACGGTTGCCAGCAGTACGATCGCTGAGGCGAGTAGCATGCGGCCCGAAATCCGGCTGGACATGCGGCTCATGCAGACGCTCGCGCTCGAGCAAGTGCCCATCATGTGTTTGGGCATGGAGCTCAAGCCCGAACTGCAGCTCAAGCAGGAGTTGCGCGGTGTCATGCTCATGCAAAACGCGAGACGTCTCACCCGCATGAAGTCGGCCGACGCGTATGCCTACGTGCAGGATGTCGGTCGCGCCCTCGGAGAAGACATGGCGTATCGGCTCCTGGTGTACGCTGTGGCAGGTAAAGTCAAAGAGCACGCGCCGGGACTGACCTGGAAACAGGCCCGCTCCATCGCGCGTCGCGAGACCGACAGAGCCCTGCAGCACGGGACCTCACCAGCCTAGGTCGCAAAGGCGGCCTCTAGCGGGACATCCCCCAACACCCCGAGATCTGCGGATTTCGGGGTGTATTTTCAGGGTTGACAACCACTGGTACCTGGTGTACACCGGACACCACGAACATTCACAGTTCGAAAAGATTCGATCCCCGGTTGGTTTGGTGCAACGCACCGGGCCAACTTCGGAGAGATAGGCGGGATTCGACCGTTAGAAGCTTAGCCCCAGTCTAACGCGCACAATGTGCGAGTTAGACCTCGGTTGGGTGAGGTCGATGAACGCCGCCGACTAGAGTGCGATTGAGTCCGGATCGCCCTTGACATTTTTTCATTGTTGGGTAGGCTAGCCGAACCGTAGCTTAATGTGGGCAATTGCCTCGGCTGTTGGATTCGGATAAGTCGGACCTTGTGGTCCGCTGCTGCCTGATCCCTCAGGGTCAGCCAGAGTTCTCGCGGCTCATGAGCGAGTGAGAGCTAGCCTTCGAGAGTCCTGTCGGACTCGCCGGCGAGAGAACACATGCGACGCTGCCGTTTCCAGATTAAACGGATGGTGGCCATCACTCAAGGGATTCGACGGTCTGATCGGTGCCGTTGATGAAAGACCACCGAGTTGCTGTTGTCGGTCGCGGCCGGAGAAGTCCCGGTGAGCCCAGGTCCTGACTCTTAATCAGGGTGCCTAGTTCTCCCGAGTGGACGTAACGGCAAAACAGTGTGGCGTTTCTAGAGCGTCGCAGTCGGGAGGGGAGCTGGACTCAACGACCAGCAGCGCTTTCCGATCAAGCGCACCCTCACGACTCCCTAGCCTCAGTGAGGCATCTAGACAAGCACCCTACGGTCTGCGGACAATAGGGTGTTTTTTTATTCAAAGTAGGTCCTGGTGTGAACAGACAGGCCTGGAGCGGCGGCGGGCAAACTATTGGGCACGGCGTACGATAGTAGGCCGTGCCCATTGGAACCCGCCCGCCGCCGAGTTCACCCTTGCATTTGCATCTCGAGCGTGTCCTTGTTAGAGTCTCGATCTACGGTATGCCAACGATTAATCAACTAGTCCGACGGGGCCGCAAAAAGCAGACCCGCAAATCAAAAAGTCCTGCCATGCAGCGGGCTTTCAACACTATTAATCAGCGTCCGATTCTGCTTGCCAAAGGTAGTCCCTTTAAGCGTGGCGTTTGTGTAAAAGTGGGAACCATGACGCCCAAAAAACCTAACTCGGCCTTGCGTAAGTTTGCGCGGGTTCGCCTTACCAACGGTATGGAGGTTACGGCCTACATCCCGGGCGTAGGTCATAACTTGCAAGAACACTCGGTTGTTATGATCCGCGGAGGCCGTGTTAAAGATTTACCCGGTGTGCGTTACCACATTGTTCGGGGCGTACTTGATACAGCCGGTGTCGTAGAACGCATGCGTAGTCGCAGCAAATACGGCGCTAAAAAGCAGACAGCTGCAAAAAAAGCTTAAGATTAAAAAGTTCTCCCTGATCAACTCTCATGCGACGCAACCGCGCTCCCAAACGACCCGTAACTCCTGACCCTCGTTACAACAACGAGCTGGTCTCGCGCTTCATCAATAGTCTAATGGAACGCGGCAAAAAAGGTGCCGCCCGCTCAATTGTCTACGATGCCTTTGACGTTATTAAAGAGCGTATCAAAAAGGATCCCGTCGAAGTGTTTGACGGCGCTATTCAAAATGTCAGCCCCAACGTCGAGCTTAAGGCGCGTCGTATCGGTGGCGCCAACTACCAAGTGCCGATTGAGGTACGCGGTGAGCGAAAAATCACGCTGGCCTTTCGTTGGATTACTGAGGCGGCCTATTCCCGCAAGGGCATGCCCATGCACCTGCGTCTGGCTAACGAACTTATCGAGGCTAGCCAAAAGCAAGGTATCGCTATTAAAAAACGCGAAGATACGCATCGCATGGCTGAGGCCAACAAGGCCTTTGCTCACTTTGCCTGGTAGAAACTATGGCAGAAGTTGACACTCGTAAATATCCTCTCGAGCGCGTGCGTGACTTTGGAATCATTGCGCACATCGACGCGGGTAAAACCACTGTCTCCGAGCGGCTTTTGTACTACGCTGGCATCACACACAAAATCGGTGAGGTTCATGAAGGCGAGGCAGTCATGGATTACATGGCCCAAGAGCGTGAGCGCGGCATCACTATTACGGCTGCAGCCACGACTCTCTTTTGGAAGGAGCACCGCCTCAACCTGATTGATACACCCGGGCACGTCGACTTTACCGTAGAGGTAGAACGCTCTATGCGTGTTTTGGATGGTGGTGTCGTGGTTTTTGACGGTGTCGCGGGGGTTGAACCTCAGTCCGAGACAGTTTGGCGTCAGGCCGACAAATATAAGGTTCCCCGCATGTGTTTTGTGAACAAGCTGGATCGAACCGGCGCCGATTTTTATAAGGACGTCGCCTCTATCAACGAGCGACTCTCCATTTATGCCGTCCCAACTCAACTACCGATTGGAATCGAAGGCAACTTTGCCGGGATTATCGATCTGATTAAACAAAAAGCCTACTACTTTGAGGGTGACAAGGGTGAGACGGTCGTCGAAAAAGAGATTCCAGCTGACATGCTTGATAAAGTCAAAGAATATCGCGAAAAACTCGTCGAAAAAGCTGTCGAGCAGGATGACAAACTAATGGAGGCCTATCTGGGGGGAACTCAACCCACCGAGGAACAGCTCAAGGCGGCTCTACGCAAGGGCACACTTGCCATCAAGGTAATCCCGATTTTGTGTGGCTCGGCGCTAAAAAATAAAGGCGTGCAGTTGTTACTTGATGCGGTAGCGGACTACTTGCCGAGTCCTCTCGATGTTCCTCCGGTAAAAGGGACCGATCCAAGTGACGAAACTCAAGAACTCACGCGCAAGACCTCTGATGGCGAGTATCTTGCGGCACTGGCTTTTAAAATCTTAGCCGACCCTTTTGTCGGTAAACTTGTCTTTATCCGGGTCTACTCGGGTACGCTCAATGCTGGCTCGTATGTTCTTAATGCTTCCACGGGTAAAAAAGAGCGCATTGGACGTATTGTGCGTTTGCATGCGGACAAACGTGAGGAGGTTAAGACGGTTTACGCAGGAGAAATTGCCGCGGCCGTCGGGCTTAAGGACACCACGACCGGTGACACACTTTGTGATCCAGACCATCCCATACTGCTGGAGAAGATTATTTTCCCCGAGCCGGTGATCTCAATTGCAATTGAGCCCAAGACTAAGGCCGACCACGAAAAAATGGGAACGGCGCTTAGCAAGTTAGCTGACGAGGACCCCACCTTTAGGATTAAGTCCGACGAGGAGACTGGTCAGACTGTTATCTCTGGCATGGGAGAACTTCACCTAGACATCATCGTCGACCGCATGAAGCGCGAATACAAAGTCGAGGCTAACATTGGTCGTCCTCAGGTGGCCTTTAAAGAAACTATCAAAGGCGAGGCCGAGGTGGAGGAAAAGTACATTAAGCAAACCGGTGGTCGGGGACAGTACGGGCATGTCTGGCTGCGCGTGAAACCGCGCGAGCGTGGCAAGGGTTTTGAGTTTGTCGACAAAATCAAGGGTGGCGTAATCCCTCAAGAGTTTATCCCAGCCGTACATAAGGGCGTTAAAGAAGCGCTCGACAATGGTGTTATTGCTGGTTATCCCGTGATGGACATCGAGGTGACGCTCTTTGATGGCTCCTACCACGATGTTGATTCGAGCGAAGCGGCTTTTAAAATTGCCGGTAGCAAGGGCGTAAAATCAGCCATCAAAAAAGCCCACCCGATTTTGCTCGAGCCTATGATGAAGGTAGAGGTAATCACCCCAGAGAAGAGCATGGGTGATGTGGTTGGTGATCTCAATGCTAAGCGCGGGCAGATTCAGGAGATGGTTGATCGTACTCAAGGTATCAAGGTGATTCACGCCATGGTGCCGTTGGCCGAGATGTTTGGTTACGCTACGAGCTTGCGCTCTATGACTCAAGGTCGTGCTAGCTACACTATGGAGTTCGACCACTACGAGGAAGTCCCAGGCAATATCGCCAAAAAAATCATCGGCGCAGAGGAAAAATAGGTCTTTGATCTCATTAGTCAAGCCGTAAAAAGGTGCTTTAGCGTCAAAAAAACTTGACATTAGCGTTAAAACACGCTAGAATAGCTAATTAGATTATTAGGCATGAAAACTTCCCCAAAAATGGCTCGATTTGTCAATTTTGCTTGGCCAAACACTTTGGCGACAGCGCTTGCAATGCTAAGTATTTTTTGGCTGGGTTCTTTTTCGATAATGGCCAGTACTAGTCTCCCGGCTTGGCCTGCCGACAATGACTGGGAGCCGATCACACTTGCAGGGGTTCCTTTTGCAGACGAAGAGGCGCGCAAAGGTTGTGTTGATCCTACTAACGGAGGCACTAGCCCCGACCCCTCCGAGGTTGATATTGGTTCACAAGCGGTTTGTTTGGGGCCAGAACATTACAACCCCGGTAACAAAGGCCAGCCCAATGCTAATGCTCAAAACACCTATTCCGCCGGCTTTTTCTACTTAGATCCTAATAATGACTCGCAAACATGCCAAGCCTTGTCTGACGACTACCTTTACTTCCGTACGCGCTACGCAGGAAACCCCTATCAAAATAGTCCTAAATCCGGCTTTACGAATAGTTTCTGGTGGGTCACGTTAGATAGCGACCAGGATAATAAAGCCGATTTTTATATCCGTCTGGATGGCAACGGCCTAAAAACGGATGAGACCCTCGATCTAATTTATGAAACCGGTAATGACAATAACCCGACCGGCGAGCCCGTCGTTGTTCCCCACGTAAACCCGATCGATACGGATCTAGCGCGGGCACTCGAGACACCGGATAATGACACGGTAGGGGATACTAAAGAATATTTTTTGGATTGGCGTTTACCTCTTAGCGATTTTCGTAATCCAAGTAGTGAACCGGCGGTCTGTCAAGGTGATGTAATAAACATTATCAACATCAGTACCTCAGAAAAC
This sequence comes from Parcubacteria group bacterium, assembly GCA_043799475.1. Lineage (GTDB taxonomy): Bacteria > Patescibacteriota > JAUYIX01 > JAUYIX01 > JAUYIX01 > JAUYIX01. The sequence continues at coordinate 5,378 of JAZDNR010000085.1, read as the reverse complement.
CCCAACAATCCCTTCCAAAAAGACCTGCTCATGGCTTCGGGGGTCTCTGACCCAATAAATCTTGGAAAGACCTATAGCATTAGCAAAAAGGCGACCGATCTCAATGGCGGGCAGCTTATGGTGAACGATCCGGTTGAATACGAAATAACTCTGACCAACCAAGGTGACGAACTACCCACATTCACTTTGACTGATACATTACCCAGTGGAGCGACTTTTGTTTCGGAGGCCTACGGGTCTGGCTCGGGCATTCAAGTAAAGTACGGAGGCACCACTTATAATCTGACCAATCTTGACGACGATCCCGATGCAGGCGGTTGCCCTATTTGTCGGGCCGATTTTTCGGCCGATACCGTTACTTTGCGTGGCGACAGTCTAGCTGAGGCCGCTAATCTAGTATTGCGCTTCCAGGTTACTTTTGCCGCCGCTGGAGATTACGCTAACCAAGCCAGTGGCACGGTAGAGGGTGTCACAGGTAAACAATTTTCGGATGATCCAGCTCTGGATGATGGACAAGACTGCGACGTACCGACGGTTAATAATTGTAATGACGGGGATAGCGCGAATGATGATGCTACTAAAGTTAGTGTGGCCAGTCCTCCTACAGGGGCTGACTTGCAGGTCACTAAAGTAACTAATAATCCAACCCCCCAAGTAGGCGCCACTTTTAATTACACCCTGATTGTTCTTAATGCCGGACCAGACGACGCTACTAACGTGGTTCTTAATGACCTTTTGCCTTACGGCGTAAGCTATGTCAGTGATGATGCTGAGGGGGCTTACGATCAAAACACGGGAGCATGGAGTATAGGTGACTTAGCCGTAAATGGTTCAGCCAATTTGGTTATTGAAGTAACGGCCGATCATGGTACTGCCGATCAAACCATAATTAATTCTGGCAACGTAAAGGGTGAACAGACTGACCCGGATTTGACCAATAACACCGCGGCCGTGTCGATTACTGCGCAACCAGTCAATGTGGTGACGCCTGCGGCGCAAGAAGCTGATCTGACCGTTTCCAAAATTGTAGATAGAACGAGCGCATATGAGCAGGAGACAATTAGTTTTACTATGTCAGTCCATAACAATGGACCGGACGACGCTACCGGCGTAAACCTGAAGGATATCTTGCCTGCCGGTCTTACTTATTTAAGCCATTCGGGCAGTGGCAACTACGTCTTGTCTACCGGTATTTGGGAGGTGGGTAACTTAGCGGTAACTAATACAGCGGCTCTAACTATTTCTGCTCGAGTGAATGATGGCATGACCGGGAGAACTCTCACTAATGGCATCACTATTTCGGCCGCCGACCAACTTGATAATGTTCCGGCCAATAATTCTGCTGAGGCAGAAGCCGCCGTTATTAGCGCGGCAGCTTTGCAGGACAACCAAACCTCCAAAAATCAAACTACTAAAAACTCCTCAAACTATCTGGTCGATACTGGGGTAGGAATTGGCGTCTCAGTATTACTTGGTTCGGCATTAATCATGAGTGCCGGTCTCATGATGATGACGCGAGATCCTAAGCGGATTTTAGGCACACCTAGCTAAAATTTTGCAAGTAGTTCAGCTGATAGCCCAGGCGCATCCAAATTAAAAACGCTAGGCCTAGAACAATCAGAAACGAAAGGATTAAGGTTTTGAGCCATTCTTTCATAAAGCCTTTGTATTAGAAAAAGGTTGGGCCATAATTACCAAACGATTTTTAGCGCTCCACAAGGGAGCACAGGTATATAGGGTAACAATTTCTGTTTGCGTGGGAGCTTCAATCTCGACGGCATCGGCCGAGACTTCTTTAATATTAAAAATTTGGTAATCATATTCGCGGCCTTCCCAAAAAATGGCGAAGCGGTCGCCGACAGCTAGTTTATTCAAATGGAAAAAAGTGTTTGGCCCCGCCGAATACAAGTAACGATGAGCCGTGAGAACAGTATTGCCCAGACGGCCTGGTTGTGACGAAAGCGGGCGGCGCCAAATACCTTTGTTTAAAGTGTCTGAGCTGGCACCTTCCAGGATGGGCGTGTCGACTTCAATCTTGGGGATCAATAAGGTGTTGGTTTGGGGTGGGTTCTGCTGGATCTCAACACCCGCGGCCTGGGCTAAATTGCTGTTATACTTGTAGCCTTGAGTATCGTCCTGCCATTTTGACCAACGTAAAGAAATTTCCGGATAAAAAGGAGAGGCTATCAAATATATTCCCAAAAGTATTACTATTACTTCTAAGATAGAATTAAGGCGTCTCATTTAGCCCTAATAATATTATCTTTGTTCTACCATTACAAACAAAAGAACCACCCTCTTAGAACCCTGTTAAGTCGGGTCCTGGTCTGCAGTGGCATTGTGGCAGCATTTATTTTGGCCAATGTTTTAATCCAAAATAAACCGAGAAGTAGTGTTGGCCAAGTCACGGGAGGCGGACCTTTTACCTTTGTTGAAGATTTTGAATCGTCACTCTATGAGGATATTAATTACACCAGTGCCAATTGGGACAAGAGCGCGCACAAATTGTCGCTACCTAAAGATACTCATAATGCACGCAAGACCTATCGTACTAAGGCGCTCGCTCAATCGCTAGATGTTGATATTGTTTCTAATGACATAACTTCCGCAACCCTAACGGCTGAACAGAAGCTTAATGGTGGCTCGATCGATTTCTATTTAAGTAATAACGCTAATGACTTTGAATTAGTTCAACCTGGGGAGGCGCACACTTTTAAGGCGGCTGGCTCACACTTACGTTGGAAGGCGGAACTAGCCAACAGTTCAACTGATCTAGCTATATCACCGCTCATTGAAAAAATTACTATTGTTTACTCGGCTAAAATCGGTGACCAAGTGGTGCACATTGATGGAGTTGATCCAGCTAATTTGGCGGTAGAAGTGTCTAAAACTCTTTTTCCGGGGGCCGGTCAGGCCCGGGCCGTTTTATTAAGCCGTGATAATGAAGTAATTGACGCCTTTGTGGGTAATCCATTGGCTAAAATTGCTAAGGCGCCGCTACTCTTTACAGACAGCGACCAGCTGTTGCCCGTAACGGCGCAGGAAATTGAGCGGGTGCTTGGCGATAAGGCCAAAACAATTTACGTGTTAGGGCGTGAGCAAGCAGTGAGTAATACTGTCCTAAACGAATTAGCTACCCAGGGTTACACTAATATTGCGCGTCTAGGGGGTGCTACGCGCTTTGAGACGGCCGAAGAGATTGCCGCCGAAATAAAGCGTCATAGCCCAGATCCAGTGAGTAAAGTTTTTCTTACCGAAGCGCGTTACCTTGTGGATGCCTTTGCAGTAGCACCTATCGCAAATTATATTCTTATTAATGAACGGGGTGCAGCCGAGCTTAATGCCAGTACAGATCGGTTTATTAAGTCTCAAAACTCTCTAGTAGACCTAGAAATAATTGGTGGGTCTGAGGCGTTACCTAATGAGCTGGAACAAAATATAAAAGATAACCTTCCAGGCCTCAAAGTGGTGCGTACGGCTGGCAGTGATCGTTTTGATACCAGTGTAAAAATTGCCGCTCAACATTTTAAGTCGGCCAAAGTTGCTGTTTTGGCTAACGGACGGCCTAAACCTAATTCGCCCACCGGCTTTTTTGCCACTTTATTGGCTGGTCAAGTGGCGATCGAACACCAAGCGCCGCTTTTGTTGGTAGAAACCGATGTTCTGCCAACGGTTATCTCTTCTTTTCTTAAAGAGCACGCTCAAAACCTTGAGACCGCTTTTGTGGTCGGTACCATCAACGACAAGCGCGAGACAATCTTCGAACAAATCTCCAACTTAATTTAAGAGTGTTTTGAGCGGTCGACGGTGCGCTGAGCTTTATGCTATTCTTTTAGAGTTAGTTCCGAATTCCCTAGAAAGGGAGGTGGGTCATGCGGTTGCGGCGGTTGTGGTTCGTTCTTTTTTTCACGCTGCTTTTTGCCATGCCCACCTGGGCAGGCGATGAGTTGCGGCTAGAAGCGCAGGCTTGGCGAGATGCGGTTGACCTGGCTTGGTCTCCTCCCAACCCAGCGGTCGAACACTTTGATCTGTATGTGTCCTTTGTCCCAGAGGCTACCCACGGTGGTATCTGGCTGGGCTCGGTCGGCTGCTCTACGGCCATCCGTGTGCGAGTGCGGGGGAGTGGTCGGTTGTTCTTGGGGATTGTGGCAAAAGACACCCTAGGCGAAGTAATCGCGGAAGAAAACGTAATGGTGTATGTCGGCCCCGCTCTGCCCCTGGCCCCGATTACAGACCTCAAGGCCATCAAGTGGCCGGGTCAAATCGTGCGGCTCTACTGGTCAGCGGGTTGTGCGCAGATTTGTCGCGGCAGGATAGGAAACTATGGGTCGTGTGACATCATCGCGATAACCGACGGACCTTGGTGGAACGACCCAGTACTCGGAAATTCTGCCTCGTACTGGTACAACGCTATCCAGGTGACCTGCCCATAGCGCCATAGCGCGACATCATTGAGGGTTTGCTCGTTCTCGAGTGAGCCCTCTCTTTTTTCAGACCCAAAAAATTTGACATGATCGAAACAACGTGATATGCTGTAAAAGATACTTCCTATTGTACTTCCCATGTTCCACCGGAGCCCAAGAAAAAAAGCCTCTGTGGCCCGTCTGGCCTTTAGTGCAGCCATCGGTATTTGTGTTGTTGTAACGAGCATTAGTTTTGGTCTAGGTCCGGTTCAAACACCTCAGGCTCTCGCCCAAAGTAGCCCTCCTGTCCCTGCCAATGTGCCTAACCTGGCTCTCGTAACTGGCGGCCAAGTAAGTGCCGTGACTAGGATCGGTTCCATAGTTTATTTTGGCGGTAGTTTTTCAGATGTGCGGCTGCATTCTGGATATGGGGCAGTCATCCAAAAGAGCTCGGGAACACTAGCCGGAGTGTTCCCCAAAGTAGACGGTAAAGTCTATGCCGTGGCAGAGGATGGCGCTAACGGCTGGTATGTCGGAGGTGATTTCTTACATGTGGGAAACGTACCGCGTAAAAACGCTCTACACATACTCAGTAACAGCCAAGTTGATCCCGCTTGGAACCCCGAGGTTACAGGTACCGTAACGGCCTTATTAGCAAGCGGTTCAACCGTGTACCTGGGCGGCGATTTTACGGCAGTAGGCGGGGTTGCACGCAATAATCTTGCGGTTGTTAATGCAACTAATGGCGCATTGAGTGCCTGGAATCCTAACAGTGATGGGGGTATCACAACGTTAGCACTGGATGGCAGTACCCTGTATGCCGGCGGTAATTTTCATAATATTGGCGGTGCCGCCCGCGACTATGTTGCAGCGATAAACACCAGCAGTGGTGCAGCCACGGCCTGGAATCCCAATCCCGATGCGCCTGTACATTCTTTGGCACTGGATAGTAGTGTTGTTTTTGTGGGTGGGGGC
>JAZDNR010000077.1:0-4443 GCA_043799475.1 Parcubacteria group bacterium | reverse complement strand
ACAAATTTCTCGCGCCGTACCTTCAACGCCAATGGCACGAAGCGAAATCTCATCGAGCTTACGTAGGAGCGCCAGGGTTTTATTGCGGACTGCCAGTTCAGTATTGCGTATATACAACTCACGATTAATAGCCTGAGACTCATTTGACGGAATAACGCTAGCACTTTTCCTAGAGCTCTTTCTGCGTTGCATATATATTCAAGTGTGATCTAAAGAAGACGTGCGGGCAATTCAGCTTTAGGGAGCTTACCGAGAAAGGGTTGGGTGGCATCCTTACAAACTTCAACAGACGCTTCTCCGAAAAGTCTTGCGTATCTAGATACAAGTGCATCAAGCACCGACTTCGTTTGACCTGCAACCTTTGCTTTTTCGTTATGAATTTCTAATCCATTAACCTTACGAGCTTCACTCCAAGCAATGGGGCCTATGATAAGCTCTTGTTCTTCTATTATCTTGTTTGCAAGCTGGTCTTCTATTCTCATGTGTTATGACGCTTTTATTTTCCTGAATGCAGTACCAATAAAAAATAAGGCGACGGTCATAAAAAAGTATGAGACTACAAAAAGAAAATCGCCCCAACTTCCCGCATACCAGGCACCGCGATGCGCTTGGAATAGAAAATTGAAGTCACCTGTATATTGAATAAGTAGTGCTACAAGTAATAGTACTAATGGTTTTCTCATAATACCGCCAAGCACTCTGCGAGATGTAATAAGTACCAGTAAGGCGATCGATACATATATTGCTTGGCCTAAGGGATAGCCAAAATCTAGAAACACAGTTAATGGATTGGACCAGTCGAACTCATAGCCTCGCAAGAAAAACCAATATGAACCGATAAGCATTAGTAGAGGAAGAGTAATCGCAACAAATTGGTTCGTTAACGATCTAAAAGACACGCGTAAACCCGCGGCTTTCCCCAAGAGGATCACACCGTAAATATAAGCGGGGATACTTCCAAAGTAACCAATGTCACCCACTGAAGGATAAGGCGTCTCAACTTGCGCAACGATTGTATAAAAGTTGTAAGCAACTTGTCCGAACGTTTGCAGAAGTAATCCTAATGAAAAAGCGGCCAGAGATCGACCGAGTACACTCCTTACACCGCCCCAATGTCTTGAGATAAATAGACCATATGTGCCACCAAACAAGGAAAGTAAAAAATAGGATGCTGTCCAAAAGTGTTTTCTGTCCACTAGAGTCTCAACATTGAATGGATTAATGAACAACCACCAGATCGCGAATATGAGCAATAACAAAAACGCAACCTGCGCACTCCAATTTTTTAGAAGCATTTTGCCTAAACCGTCAGATTTACGTACCATGTTTGTAATTATAGTCTATAAAGATGAAATAGACTACTGTTGCACTCATCCACGTCATACTTTACACATGGATAAGAATGTAACGTTGCGGCACGGCTGGGCCTATGACCTCATGGCAAGCTTGCGAGCGGAGGTAAATCCCATGACCGCAACTATCGCCGAGAATGTCTACAATCCCAAGCGCTATCGGTTGTCCAGTGTCGCCAGGAGAAACCTGCATTGGATGTACTGCGTGGAGAAAGAGTTTCATGGCAAAGTCGCTCAGGCTGCACGCACTATCGGTATCTCGCGAGTGTGGCTCTCACAACTTTATAACCGTTGGCAGCGAGCTCACCGCGATCCGCGCTCACTCGAACCTGCGTCAAAAGCCCCGCATGACACCAGTAATCGTGCGTGTATCAGCAAAGAAACCGAGCAGGCCATTGTGGAAGTCCGCACGGAGTGTGGGCTTGGTAAAGACAAGCTGGTCCGTATGCTAAAAACGGAGCGGCAGATTGAGGTTGGGGCAACCACGGTTAATCGCTACCTACATAAGCACCACCTGATTGATCCCAAGCTCTCAGGTAAAAATAAGCAAGCCTGGATGAAGCGCAAAGATAAGTCGTCTCCTACAGAGGTCCGCGAGCGTCCACCCTCCTTCTTACGAGACGCGGCTCCAGGGTCGCTAGTAGAAAAGGACATGAAACTGGTTTGGAAAGCCAAAATTAGGGTCAATCCAGCTAAGCCTAGAGCCCGGGATAACTTCTATTACCAGCACACCATGGCAGATGCGGTCGTAAAATACCGAGTGACCAGACTGAGCCTCAAGGCTAATGCCGCCATGGCAGCTATAGCGGTCAAAGAAGATATTAAGCAGTTTCCCTTCCCGGTAGCATGTTGCAATTCCGATAACGGCGGAGAAAACGAGAAGGAGTTTACCAAGACACTTAGAGAACTTGGGATCGTACACTTTTGGTCACGCCCGGGGACTCCGACCGATAACCCGCGAGTCGAGCGGGTGCATCTGGCTGACGATCAAGAGTTTTACGCGCGTGGCAACCAGTTTCTCTCTTTTGCAGAACTTACCAAGCGCTTACGGCTCCGTGACCACTTCTGGAATACCAGGCGCCCCCATCAAGCTCTGGGATACCTCACCCCTGAGCAATTTTTACGGCTTTGGCAGACTGATCGGCCTAGAGCCCGGGCGATCCAACGCCTATGGCGGCGGTATCTTCGCAAGCAAAGTCTCCGCTTGCGAGCGGCCAGAAAAGTAAAGAAAGCAGCAGAGCTTATCGCGCTACAACAACACCTGATTGTTTGTCTCGGATCCCTCTATGACCCACCTACAAAGTGTTAAGTATGTTCCTGGACTTGCGCACCTTCGCCAAATCATATAAAAACTGCCTTGCTACGCCAGCGGCAGCGGGTTCAGCCTATTGTACTATGTGAACCGGCGTCCCGATCGAAGCCCAACCCCACAACCAATGCGCCGCCTCGGACATGGTCGACTTGTCGAGCACGTGCACGTTGAAGCGCTCGCGTGCGATCAACTCACGCAGCTTAGCCACTCGCTTTTTTGCTTCGGTCTTAGGCGGGACTAGGCGACTCATAACTAGTGGATGCTAGCCGTTTTAAGGCACCACTTCAACCGGCGTACCGAACGGTGCCCATTCGTAGATAAACTGGGCATCCTCTAGCCGTGCATTAACGCAGCCGTGACTCATGGGGTGTCCAAAGTTGTTGTGCCAGTAGGCCTGGTGGATGGCAATCTCTGGGTAGAACCAACTGTTGTAATACACATTGGGCAGGTAGTAGCCGGGACCGATATAAGTCTGCACCAAAGTCTTATCAAAGATGCGCCAGTTACCCAACGGAGTTGGACCAGTCAGACCCGTCGAGACTAAAAAGCTTTTTACTAGCCGCCCGTTCTCCCAGGCGTAGAGTCGCTGCTCCGAGAGAACTATACGAATCACCTTGCTATTGCTCGAAGAGGGTGCCGCGTTGCTGGCCACCGCCACGGTACCCGGCTCGGTAACTTTAGTGGCCGCGCTGACGGTACGTGTGGGCAACCCCGCCAAAAGCGCCTCCTTAAGAACCGTATAAGTTGCCTCTTGATCAACCACAATCCCGGGCTGGCCCGGCTCGACTACTTCGCTAGTGTTGCCGATAACCTTAGTGGGGAGCGCTTTTTGATCTTGCTCGCGCGCGATCCCTCGAATCTTTTTGTGGAGCATCTCGTCTTTAAAGCTGTACCCACTGGAGCTGACCTCAATCCACGAACCCAGTTCTCCCGCGCTGACCTCGTAAGTATAGTTGGGCGTCAGGATTGACAAACCACTCGCCAAAAAAGTCTCAAGCTGCCTGCGGATTGGCTCAAGCTCGGTGGCGGTAATCCCGGCCGGCACTACCGCGGGCGTCACTATAAGCGGCGAATTATCCAGCGCCTGCACGTGCGTCAAAGTCGCCTGCACCAATTGTGGCAAATCGACGGTCTGACCGGTTTGCTCGGGTTTTAGAATTACTTGCCCATCCCAAATACCAAGCTCAGCATTTTGTGCAGATCGATTAAGGACTTGCGTCAATCTCACCAACTGCGCCTCGAGTGTTGCCTCATCTATTATCAAAGTTGGCTCGACAGTTTTATGCTCTTGAGCTGCAGCAAGTGTTGCCGGGATATCAAACTTTATTCCAAGTTCACCCAAGCTTAACTGCGCTTGTTTACCATCAGGGAGAACAAAAACCAGTGACTGCGTGGCGTATGCGGTCAGCTTTTTTTCTATGCTGGAACTTAGCTGCTCTGGCGATTCGGCCGTAATCACCATTTGAGCAACCTGGCGCTTAAGCGGCTGGTTACCTTTATAGATTGTCGCGACCGTGGCGGCGCCACCACCCAATACTAGTAATCCGCCCATAGCTAGACCGATCGCCTTAGCTGCAGTGTTTATTTTGGCTCCTTTTTTTGGGAAGTTTGTAAGCGTTAATTATATCAGCTATTCTAGCTGTTGTCAAGTTTAGCCGATAAATTAAGACCCCCACTCGCAAGACGCACGAGTGGGGGTTGGCTGGCTCCGCCGCGGAAGGACGAAGTAGTCAGCCTAAGTCAGCCTAGGGGCCGACGACGAGGTGGCCGGTGCCGCCG
>JAZDNR010000076.1:0-2455 GCA_043799475.1 Parcubacteria group bacterium | reverse complement strand
AAACAATCCGCTATGGTGGACGCGATCGCTTTGAGACTGCCGCCACGCTGGCGACAGCGCTTGATGGCCAGCCGACTAGTGCGTTTTTAGGGACGGGCTCTAATTTTCCGGACATTCTGTCGCTAGCTGGACCGGCTGCAGCGCGGGAAGAACCGATCTTGCTCACCAACCGCGATACGTTACCGCAAGCGACCCTGGACTATCTCAACGGCAGCTTTGGAGCCAAGCTAAAGACAATCTATATCGCGGGGGGCGAGGCCGTGGTGGGTCGTGCCGTCGCGGATGTGTTATCGGCGCGTGGCTTAGTGCTTGTGCGACTGGAGGGTAGTGATCGTTACGCAACTTCTGCGGCAATTGCCGAGCATTTTTATGGTGGAGGGGCTCAAGACCAAGTCACTTTGGCGACAGGACAAACTTTTGCGGATGGACTGGCTGGGGCGGTCAATTCGGCGGCCGTCGGAGCAGCCGTACTACTCGTGCAGCGGGATATTTTGCCTAAAAGCTCCTGGGATTATCTCGAGCGACACGCCAGCACCTTAGTTGATGGTTTTGTCTATGGCGGAACCGCGGCGGTCTCACGGGCTGTGCAAAACGTAGCGCAGACTTTAATCGCTCCCTAAATTTATGGCGATGCGTCAAAGTAAACACCGCTCAAGTAATCACCCTACAACCAAGGCAGAACGCCGCGAGATTAAACGCCGCCAACGCATGCCGGTCAGCGGCAAACATGTTTTTACCCTGCAACGTCTAGCAGCCCGTCAAAAGTTTACTACCCATGTACGGCAGGGACCGGGTAGACGGGGTCCACAAGGTCGAATGAGCGTGCGCTATGCCTCCCGCATCAATAAGCCAAAACACGGCCAACATTAGGTGGTTGTACTCAAAAACCCGTCGCAGTATACTGTAAGCACTTCCATGAGTAGCAAAGTAGTCACTTGGATCACACTTGGCCTTGCCGTTGTTGCACTAGGCGTGGCTGGATACTTTTTGATTAGCTCCCAGAGTGCGACCAAGACGGCACCGCCCTGTACACCCGGTCAAGATCCCAATTGTCCGCAGCCACAGACTCAAATGGTCACAGCAGCCGTCTACTGTGGTTACACCGATGGCCGAGCAGAGGAGGTCCTTACTTCTGCCAAAAAGTGTGAGGCCGATACCTACTGGAGCTATCACGAAATTTACCCTCACCGCCAGAACCACATCGACAATCCTAACCCACAAACGCCGCCGCCTCCGCCCGAGGAGCCAGACCCAAATGAGATTGGCGCCTGCTTTATAACCCTTTTTGACCCGAGCTACCCACCACCCGCAATTACTAAATTTTACTCGTATATTACTACCTACCAAGAGTGTCTCAACGATGACAAGGCCTTTGCTTTTTGTGTTGACGAGACTGCCACGGAACCCGACAACTGCGAATACTTTTCGCAGCTGCATTAGGTTTATAAGTCAGTCACGGGCGTGTGCAAGGCGTTGACAGCTAGGTAGTGGCGTGATATCAAGTTCACCTCATGGATAAGGCTTTTGCCATCGCTCAGGTGGCTACAGGGCTACTTATGGCGCTGCTAATTCTGTTGCAACCCAAAGGGGTGGGACTTGGCCAAGTCTTTGGTGGCGAAGGCAACGTCTACCGCACCAAACGCGGTGCCGAAAAAATTGTCTATAACGCCACCATCGTTTTAGCGATCGTTTTTGCTGGCCTAGCGCTGGCTCGGATTTTGCTGTGAACCAACTCACCCCGCCGCCTCTTACCTCGCCGGCTCAGTCGCGCCAACCCCGCCGCGCCTTACGAAGGCTAAAACTAGTGCCTCGCGCCCTCTCAACACTCGAGAAGCTTATTGTTCTATTAGCGCTCTGTGGTTTTTTGGGTGGAGCCACTTGGTGGGGAGCACGTAGTTACCTTAACTCGACCGTAGCCGTCCCTGAGCAGGGCGGCGCCGTGCAGCTGGGCTTAGTGGGCCAACCCCGCTACATCAACCCGCTCCTGGCTCCCACCTCGGACGTCGACATGGATCTATCGACGCTAGTCTTTGGCAGCCTCTATAAACTCGATAAGGACTTTAAGCCCTATGCCGACCTGGCGGAGTCGCTTAACGTTAGTGCGGACCAAAAAACCTACAGCGTCGTACTTAAGCAAGGCGTCAACTGGCATGACGGCCAACCACTTACTGCCAGTGATGTGGTCTTTACTGTCAAAGCCATTCAGGATCCTAGTTGGCAATCTCCGCTCAACCTCGGTTTTAAGGGTGTCACGGTAGAACAGGTCGACGAGCGTACAGTCCGGTTCACCCTGCAAGAGGTATACGCACCTTTTGCCTCGACGCTCACTTTTGGAATATTGCCAGAACACCTCTGGGCCTCAGTCCCAGGTAGCAGCGCCAGTTTGGCAGAACTTAACACTAAGCCAGTTGGCTCAGGTCCCTATAAGTTTGATGAACTAACCAAAGATAAGACC
>JAZDNR010000055.1:0-11651 GCA_043799475.1 Parcubacteria group bacterium | reverse complement strand
TTGTTGGCACCCTTGACGATTTTCTTGCTTTTGCTCGTACTCTTTAGGGAGAAACGGACAATGGCCATCGTCATGCAGGCAGTACTAATGGTCACAATTCTCAGCTTTGTTTTTTTACCAAGTTACGGACGTGGTCCTTTTGGCAAACAATTTTTTGATGTGATATTACCCAGGCTGCCCGATACCCAAGCCTTGGTTGTGATGACCGGGGGGACCTACTCATACCTGATTCCTTTCTTCCCAGAAAAATATCGTTTTGTGCGGATCGACGGCAACCTCTTTGGGGAGTTTGAGTCTGTAGAAAAAATTGTGCGATCGCCCTTTGCGGCCGATAAGATTGTGCCCGTTATCCAGCAGCATTCTGGCCCATTCTTTACACTACGCGATAAACCAGCCGAAGAGTTGCTCAAAGCTTTTGGACTGCGCGAAGATACCCAACGATGCCAAGCCATCCAAGTCCGCAACCATCGAAAAACTAGCCAGTGGTGTCCACTGGAAAAGTTAATTTAAGGTCTCGAGTAGCTGGAGAGCTGGTACAAAAAGTAATAGCCGTCACCCGTGTTAACGGACTCAACTAGATGTGCCTTAGTCTGTAAGATAACGCGTTCCATTTCTTCGCGACTCAAGGCGTAGGCCTCGCGCTCAATAACAAAGTAGGCCTTATCGAGTGGACCTTGGGGTGGCGGCCGGTGGTTAATGCTTGTAAAGGTTCTTCCTGACAAAAAAGAAAGACGTGGGGACTGCCACCACCCGGTTCCATAAATCACGGCATCTTGTGGCAAAACCCGAATTAATTCGGCAAAATGACGAACTGCCTGCCCAACACTACTTGGCTGTATTTGGGCCTGCACTCGCGGAGCAAAAATTGCTATTTGGGTAAGTAGGCAGAGAGAACTAATGCCAGCCGCACCGGCCGCTAACCACTTTTTGTAGCCCTGGGTCCGCCGCACAATTGCAATAAGCATGGCGATCGCAACAACCAACAGGATCTCTTCGAGAACAAATCCATCGAGAATGCGACGATGCCAAGCTCGGGCAGTGGGGGTGATGAGTAGCCACCAACCAAAGTATGAAAAGGCAATACTGGCAAACGTAAAGTATGAGAGCGGCCAGTTGAACTGCGTCCTGTCACGGTAGAGTTGCCATAACTTTATCGCCACTACCACGAGCGTAAGAATTAACATCGCTGCGAGAACTAAGAGGGGCGCATCAAAGTGTCCGCCCAGTAGTCTGAAATGTTCTGCAAACTTACTAAACAAACCTGGAGTATCTGACATGCCCTGAGTGACTCCTGCTTGGTTAGAAACTGCAGTAAACTCGGTAGTCCACCATTCACGGTATGCGCCAAAACCAAGCACGCTTAGTTTGTATAGTTCAAAAAAAACAAAGGGGATAACCGCCGTCGCAAAAAATAATAGATAGTAACGCAGCGAGACACGTTTGGTGAGCCAAAGATCCAGCAGAGCAACGGCTACAAAACCCGGGACCGTTATTAGCATTACCGTTTTAGTAAGTACCGAGCACCCTAAAAGCAAGCCGGCAAAAATAATGAGGCGGGTCTTATTATGTGGTGTGGTCAGAGATGTTTTTGCAAGACGATCAAGCATAAGGGCAGAGCTTAGGGCAAAAAAAAGTGCCGGAATCTCTCCAAACTGATTGAGTGCGATGTTTAAAAAGCTGGGTATAACAAATACGACTGGCAGGGCCAATATGGCCCACCAGCGACCAACTAGTTTTCGCACAAATAAAAAAATAACGATGAACAAGCCAAACAGGTAGGCTAGGCTCACCAGATTAGCGACAAAAAATGATTTGCCAAAAATTGCCATAAAAAGAGCAATTGGCACCAGCACGGTTGGTCCCGTCTGAATACGGTGATCAAACAACGTGGTTTGCGTATAACTAGTTGCGTATTGACCGTGCTCAATCAAGTTTACTGGAACTTGCAGATTCATTGCGCCGTCAAAAGAAGATATAGAACGATAGGCTGAAAAACCCGCAACCCCAAACACGCCAACAAATAGTAGTACGAGTACAACCGGTGGTGCCCAGGTTTTAATTGATTGCCAGTGTGAACGAATCGACATACTTACCTGGTTCGATAAATGGTAAAGTCCGGCGTGGGTCCGTTTCCTGCATTTAGTACAGGATCGAGCCTATAGCCACTGGCCTCAACTGATTTAAAGAAGTTCTCCTGGGCATCTTTGAAGTAGGCGCGTTCGCCATCTTGTAGGATGAACAAAAAATTACGCGCGGGATCAAAGTACCGTTTAGCTGTCTCGGCGTAACGCTCCGACTTTTCGCGCCTAAAGTACCAAACGTTGTTGAGATACTTACCCGGGACAGGATCCAGTACAGCCAGCGGAGTGTAGGTCCCCCAATCAACACAGACAAATTTTGCCTTGATCTCTTTAGTGTAGGCCAACACTTCATAAATGGCAGAAGACCAACGGATATTAGTGGTCGGGTCGTCGTATGCATCCAAGTAGCGAGCATGCAGGACTACTCCCGGTATGGCAAAAACGAGCATACAACCAATCCATATAGCAACCTTGAGGACCCGCCGCTTAAATATTGCCCCAAGCGCATATACAGCCATCGCAATCAAAACAGTCAGATAGGGGAACAGCGCAAAAAGATGCCAAGGAGCTTTTGCGTTTTTAGTCGCAATGATCTGCGTTATTGTGCTCAGCACGATTAGCAGCAAAAAAATTGCTTGCCGTTTCAACGAGCACCGCAATATAGCATTGGCAAAAAGCACCACAAGTCCGAGAGTACAAATTAATACGACCGCCCAAAAAAACCATGGCAGCCAAGGTTCATCCAGCTTACCAAGCGCAAAGTTAAAAAATATTGAACCTTGAATGTGTTGCTCAAACTGGTTGGCAATTACTTCAAGACGCTCTCGCAGATCAAAAGGTTTGTCTGAGTAGCTCAAAATGTTAAAACGTTGTTGAATCAGCACAAAGTAGCCAACCAGTAACGGATAGCCGGCAAAAAAACTTAAAAGCCCAATACGAATCTTTGGTTGCGCTTGGTGCCACCAACTACGAATCTCTCTCCAGTACACTATGACAATTGAGATATAGAAACTATTAACGAACCATAAAAAGTTCAGCTTGTTGTACTCACCCAGCGCAAGGAGCAGCCAGAGAGGAAGGAGCAACAGCAACTTATTTCTTTTAAGAATAGTGGCCCAGAGGCTTATGACCGAGGCTTTAATAAGAAACTCGAGCGCTACCGGTCCAGAATCGAGCTTGGTCTGTGATACGAATGTTGGATCAACTACTAGGAGTACAACAGTAAAGAGGGCGATCGTTCGGTTGGTGTATTTGCGAAGGCCGTAGTAGAGCGCGATTAGTCCGGCCGCCGTACAGAGGATCCAGGGAAGACGAATCGCAAGCACCGATACCCCGAGGAGTTTAAAGAATAGCCAGCCGACATAGACCTTGACGGCGCCATAGTAGGCCATTACTAAGATCGGAACGTTGCCGACTTTTACAAGTGCTGGGGCATGGGGCAACCCAAGTGCTGCTGGGGCATGGGTAATTTCACTGGCATACAGGCCCGGGTATTTAATCTTCACTAAAGTTAGGAATAGGTAGGTTCCTACCAATAGAGCTACTCCCAAGCGCTCAAGCCAGACGATTCTCCTGTCCGTAATTAGCTTAAAAGACACCTCAGCACAGTAGTAAAAAATTAACACTAGTGCCAGGGAGAACACCCCAGCCTAAACTTGTGGCCTCCCACATTACCCTGTAGTATCTCCTATCTTATGCAAACTGGGGCTCGGCGTTCTACTAACGTACTGGTGCAAATCGTTATAGGGCTGCTAGCGGCTATCATTGCCTATTTTTTGACTGTCAAATCGCTCGAGACCATTGCCCGCGTTCCTTGGGCCAGTATTACTATTCACCCCTGGCTAGCGGTCCTATCACTGTTCCTCTTGACCGTGGGGTACCTGCTCCTAGCCTTTAACTGGCGTGAAGTGGTTCTCAGTCTAGGTAACAATCTTAGTTTATCGAACGGACTAGTAGCCTGGACTGTCAGCCAGTTTGGCAAATACATACCAGGTACGATCTGGTTTGCCGTTGGACGCGCTTACCTCGCTAAGCAAAACGGCGTTTCTACGTTTGCAACCAGCGTAAGTACGGCGATCGAGAGTATTTTGATGAGCATAGCCGCACTTTCGCTTGGACTACTCGCCGTTACCACGCAAGCTGCAGAAGTTACCGGAATGGCGTTGTACGTTTTGCTAGCACTGCTTGGTTTGACCATGCTCCAGCCGCGTATTCTCAGCTGGCTGGTGCGCTTTGCCGCTAGGCGTTTGCATGTTCGCCAACCGGTAACACTTAGATACAAAGAATTGTATTTTCTGTTTGTAAACTATGCGATCGCCTGGCTGGTCATCGGAGTTAGCTTTTACCTCTTAGTGCAAAGCCTCGGCCTCACACTGGCTCTCCCGGCCGCGGGCTGCTTTGTCCTAGCCTGGGCAGTAGGTTTTTTGGCTGTTTTTGTACCTGGCGGTCTGGGTGTACGCGAGGCTGTCCTAGTACTGCTTCTCACTCCAGCTCTAGGAGAACCGCAGGCTTTTTTGGTAGCGCTGGTCTCTCGCCTGTGGTGGATTGCGGGTGAATCGCTAGCCACACTGGTCAGCTTGGCATTGCGACGCGTAAAGCGAGCGCTCAAAACCGCAAAAGTCCAAAACATTGCGGGAAACTTTTTTAATAAATATGGCACTAAGAATCCAGTCGAACGTTGGCTGGTGAATCAATACTTTAACGGCCTGTATAAATTTATTTCGCAGAGTGATGCTCGTACACTTCTGGATGTTGGCTGCGGCGAGGGGTTGGTTGACTGCAAATTACTCAAGTGGTTCCCCCAGCTTAAGGTTCAAGGCCTTGACCTTGAGCGGGTAGTCATCGAAAAAGCGTGTCAAAATAATCCTGGCGTTACGTATTGTGTGGGTAGTGTGTTAGAGCTGCCCTTCCCTAAAAATAGTTTTGATGTTGTGTTGTGCGGAGAGGTCCTCGAACACCTCTACGAGCCAGAGCGCGCTGTTCGAGAACTGCGTCGGGTCGCGGAGCGAGTCATTATAACCGTACCGCACGAGCCATTTTGGCGTATAGGGAACATGGCACGCGGCAAGTATTGGCGCGCTTTAGGCAACACGCCCGGGCACGTGCAAAATTTTTCTCCTAAGGAATTACGTAACCTCCTAAGCCGTTACTTTACCCACGTCGAGATCCGACAAGTGGGTATGTGGACGGTGGCGCATTGTTGGGGTGAACAGTGTGACGGGCGCGATCAGCTTGAGTCTTTTTAATTCGATAGAGCACGTCCTCGGTCAGGCGCCGCTGCTTGGCGATTAAGTCCCCGACGACCCCAAGCCCGTACAGCTGCACCCCGATAATCACGCACATTGCTCCAATGATGAGCGACTGTACGTGGCCACTTCCCTCACCGTTCACATAAAAGAAGACATAGCGCGCCATCGGGTAGAGACCGAGTAACAAAAAGACCGTTCCGAGAGAGGCAAAAGTCTTAAGCGGCTCGTACATGGCGTAGACGCGCAGCAAGTTTGAGGTTGACTTTTTAATGTGTTGAAAAATCCCCTTAAAAAGTCGGGATGGTCGAGTGGGCGCGTTAGTAGTGATATCAACGTACCCGATCTTAAGTCGCTTTTTGCTAGCTTGGATGATTGTGTCGAGAACATAGCTAAAGTCAGACGTAACGTTTAACTCGAGGAGAGCCTCACGTGAATATGCCCTAAAGCCGCTAACTGCATCGGGAATCTTAAGTCCCGAGAGATACTGTGTAACTGCAGACCCAAGCCACTGGAAAAACTTTTTGACAGGAGAGAAGTGCTCGATCGTGCCGGTCTGGCGGTTACCAATCACAATATCCGCCCTCTGGTGAACGATCGGAATAACTAATCGTGGAATGTCGCTTGACTTGTACTGATTGTCCCCATCCGTGTTTACCAAAATATCAGCGCCTTGGACCAGAGCGTTTTCTACACCGCGCTTAAAGGCATTGCCAAGACCTTTATTGCCGATATAGCGCACAATGTGATTAACGCCGAGCGAGCGGGCCACCGCAACCGTTTGGTCGCTCGAGCCATCGTCTATAACTTGCGTCTCGATAACATCAATACCCGAGATTGCTCGAGGAATATCGCGCAGCACAAGCGACAAGGTCTTTTCTTCGTTGTAACAAGGGATCTGGATGATGAGCTTCATGACAGGGCACTTAGGGATTGGTTGATTTGCTCTCTTAGACGCTCGGGACCGTAGGTTTGACCTACGAGCTCGCGACCAGCTTTAGAGCGAGCCTGCCATACTGCCGCATCGCGGTATAATATTGCAACTTTTTGAGCAAAGTCGGCTGGTTGGTCCGCAATATCCAGGTGAACACCATTAATAGCCGGGATACCCTCAGCCGCAACAGAAGTGCCTACAACTGGCAGGCCGCTCGCTAAGGCCATGACCACCTTACCTTTAAGTCCGGACCCAAAGGTAAGCGGACTCACAAAAACCCGGGCTCGGTTGTACTGTTTGACACGCTCTGCCTCACTGACAGGCCCGACAAAGCGCACCGTTGCGGGGCAGGCGCGTTTGAGTTGTTCTGGAACTGCAGCGCCCATTACCGTTAGTGTTACTCCTGGGATAAGTTTTTGGAGACACGGATTAATATTTTTAATATAGTATTCTATCGAAGCTATGTTAGGAGGATGGTAGAACGAACCGATATAGACCAGACCCTCACGTTCACTAAAACCTGGCACTGTGTTAGCAACCTCGTGTGCCGCAGCGACAACATCGATCGGTTTGCCAGGTAATAATCTGGCGAAGTTCTCCTGGTCCGCTGGTGTGATAGCCCAGATGCGGTCAGCTCTCTTGCCATATTCAAATTCGAGTGTTTTAAAGTATTGCTCCTGTTCGGCTAGCAACGCGCGCTTGGTTGGGTTAGTTGTGAGAGCAAGCTCTCGTGCAATCCGCAGATGGTGCACGTCGACGGTATCAAAGATGGTTTTGGCTTGCGGCGCATGTTTCGCTATTAGGTGATAAAAATAATGCATGACCTCGGGTCGCGAAAAAATCACAAGATCAATAAAGCGACCCTCCAGACGGGCCTTGATAGTAAAGTTTGACCCGAGCGAGCGCTCGTACACTTCGATACCCATATCCTGAAGTGTCTGGCAGTAGATTGGTTGTTGTTTGAGATCACGCGGGACAAAACTCACTGTATGGTCTTTAGCCAAGGCCGAGAGAATCTGCAACATGCGCGCCGAACCGTAGTCGCGATCCGGCATGGGCACAAACCAATCAAAGACCCAGATGCGCAAGCCCCGTTTGCGCCGCGCAATCAGGGGCAGCAGTCGCAGATCTTTGGTCCACTGTTGCCCAAGCTCTTTAGCACGCAGGCGTTTGAACTTATGGAAGTTCACCTCTTGATAGGTTTTCATGGGTTTTTTACCTGCGATGACGTTAGAGGCCGATGAGGCTCCTTCGTAATGCATCACAACTGAGCGCGGCTGGTAAAGTACGCGATATCCCAGCGCACGCATGGCAAAACACAGCTCAACGTCTTCGTAATACCCAGGAACTAACTTCCGGTTGAACCCGCCAATTTTTTCAAAGAGCTCACGCCGGATCGCCAGTGCCGCACCGGAACAGTAATCAACATCGCGCACATAGTTGTACTCGGGCTTATGAGCACGATCGGTTTTGCCAAAGTTCCATCCCTCGGCAGATTTAAAGATAACCCCTCCCGCCTCAGCCAGTAGCCCCGTCGGATGAAGTAGTTTTGAACCTACCGCACCCACTGTTTGGTCTTTTAAAAGCGCAATCAGAGGTGTCAACCAGTGATCCCGGACTTCTGTGTCATTGTTCAAAAAGTATATGATGCTCCCCCGTGCTCTGGCAGCACCCACATTGCAGCTTGTCACAAACCCAGCGTTATTTGTTTGGCGTAAGTAAGTAATCCCAGGGATCCGTTTTAAGACCAGCTCTACCAGTGGCTCAGTCGAAGCATCGTCAACTACTATGACCTCAAAAGACACAGCCTCTTTAACTTTCTGGAGTGAGCGCAAACAGCCCAGAGTAATAGGCAACAAATTGAAGACTGGAATAACAATCGAAACGCTTGGATGCTTTGGTCGCTCAAAGCTAATATCACTAAAAAATGGCACCGTAATCGGCAAGCCAAACAATTTGGCGCACACTCGTTTGGCGCTTTCGTGCACCTTTCGGAGTATTTTCTTTAGGCCCTTACGCAAGAGAACCTTTGGATCCCGTAACTTGACCAAACGCGCCTCATACTGATTGGTTGTCCAGTTTACGTCATAAATGTTCTTGCGCAGCTGGTGCCAAAGCGTTTCTGCCCCAATGTCAGACTGATCTTCGTGATAGAGCGCAGCACCTTGGCTTACAATCCAATCGGGGGGGTGTAGTTTTTTTGGATCCGGCATGTTCATGTAGAGAATGTTCTGGTATACCCTACTCCACCCAGGTTGGCAACGTTTTTTGGCTTCTAGGGGCTTAGCCTGTAGAGCTCAAATAGTGGATCAGAACCGTTACTAATTGTCTGGACCGCCCGTAGGGTGTGGCCTGTAGTGGCCACCAGCTCAAAGAAATTTTTGCGTGCCACTGAGAATAACGTGTGCTCGCTGGAATGTAAAACAAAAAGGATATCGTAGCGCGACAAGTAGGTATTAAATTTCTGCTGTCTCTCTATGGGTAGCGGGTCGCGGTTGAGCATAAATGATTCGTTTTTATATTTATTGGCGTCTTGAGAGAGGCCAAGTAGTTGGGTGTGTGTGCCCCAATCGACAGAAACGATCGTTTGATCGACTGAGCGCGTATAGTCATAAAGCTCGTAGATGGCCGATGACCAGTAGACGTTTTTTGTGGGTTGATGCAAGGCTGTAACATAGTGGAGATCGACGCTTAACAGATACACGGCGTAGAGCGGTAGCGTGATTATTATGGCAGCCCGCCATACTTTAGGACGAGGCAATAGCTTTAGCAGTGCCACACCGCTGAGCACAAGGACTAGCGTGAGTGCCGGGTAGAGCGCAAAGTAGTGCCACGGCCAGACCGCGTTTCGCGTGACAAAAATTTGCGAAGCCGTTAACAACAGGACTAGTACAAAGAAAATGTAGCTTCTGCGGATATTTTTAGAGCATTTTGCGGCCACTATTGCAACCAAACCCGCAACCAACAGTATCGCCACTAGGATTGGCATGACTCGCACCACAAGGTTATCGAGTTCACCTAAGGCATAGTTGTAAAAGAGAGAACCACTTGCAATGCCCCGCAGATTAGTCCAAAAGTTGGCCAGTCTTACCTGCAGATCAAGCTGACCTGGTTCCAAAAATGTAAACAGATTGAACTTGTAGCTCACTAATAAGTAGTATCCGGCAATACAGGCAAAGCCAGCTCCATGTACTAGCAGATGTAAGCGACGATATACTGTAGCGTATAGGTGCAGGGTTCTCACTAGAGTTCGACCATACACAACGAGTCCCGCCACTAAGAGCGCGTTAACCGTCCATATAAAATTTAGCTTGGCAAAAACCCCCAAACCGAGCGCCAGCCAGAGACCGAGCGCATCCGGGAGCCTGGGATGGGTTAGGTAACGCTGTAGCCAGTACAAGGCAAGGATCAGAAGTATGAACTGGAGCGCAACTGGGCCTGAGTCGGCACGCGTAAGTTGGATGAAGGTTGGGTCAAGAGCGAGAAGTGCGCAGACGACTAGTGCGGGCCAACGACCAATCCAACGGGTTAGCACTCGATTAAAGAGTAGCAACGCTAGCGCGACTAAAAGAATAATGGGCAGCCGCACGGAGATCGGGTTGACTCCAAAGATCGCAAACAGCGGGGCCATAAAACATGCCTTAATAGCACCGATGTAAGGCATTAATAACACAGGCACCTGCCAGACAGTCTTGTACACAAAGGTGCCATCCAGCCCGCCGAGAGCCGCATTGACGTGTAACATTTCGTCAAAATGTAGGCCTGGGTAGCTTAGGCGCAGCGTTGCCAGTATTAAGTATATGGCGGCAGGAGCTGAGGTTAGTAAATACTTGGACAGATGCCTCATTAGTCGCTGAACATTACCAGACTGGTGATGTACTTCCAGGCCTGTTAAGATACGTCCTCCATGGATACACAACCAGACTACGCTCATGATGGCTTGGCTGTCTGGGGTAAGAATGTTTCATTTCTCAAAGATCCACGCTTTGTTCGAGCTTACAATCGCGGCATGGATTCCGGCCACAAGATCGCCAGACCCGCCGGTTCCAGGGCAGACATACACATTGAGTGGCGCGTGCATACGCTCATTTGGGCGGCCCAGCATGCCCTACACCTGCCTGGTGATTTTGTAGAGTGTGGCGTCAATACCGGGATTTTTTCACTGGCAATCTGCGATTATATTGACTTTAACAGCACGCGCAAAGACTTTTGGTTGTTCGACACATTTTGTGGTATTCCGGTTGAACAAATTTCACCGAGCGAACAAGAACTAGACCGGGCCAATGAGAATACTGTCGCCTATGAAGAATGCTATACCCTGGCCAAGAAGAATTTTGCGCCGTTCCCCCGGGCCCGTTTGGTACGAGGCAAAATCCCAGATACACTTACCTCGGTGCCGATCGGTAACGTCTGCTATCTGTCACTAGATCTCAACATCGCACAACCCGAGGTCGCCGCGTTAACCTACTTTTGGGAAAAGCTCGTACCCGGCGCCCCAGTGATTTTAGACGACTACGGTTGGCAGCACTGGCACCCTCAAAAGGAGGCTATGGACGCCTTTGCTCGCGATCATGGCGTGACAATCCTGACTCTACCGACCGGACAGGGCCTCCTGCTCAAACCGAAATAGTTTTTTAGCCTCTTATCCGTACAACTCTTTGGCAAGCGCACTGACTTGATTCTCGGCGACACGTAGGGCCGCGTGCTGTGCGTCGTAACGAGGCCCAACCATTTTTTGCAGGTTTGCTACCTCAGTATGAACCTGGCTAACACCGCGAATACTCTGCTCCAAGATAAACCAAAAATGCCGTTGGTAGAGCGCTCGCCGTAAGCGTTTGTGCTGGCTATCCATGCGAGCAGAATCTGCTCCGCTATGTCGGCGCCAATCCACTAATACATCAGGGATAAGCTGGCCCCGTGCACCCGTCTCAGCGGCGCACATAATAAAATCCCAGTCGTCATAACCACCTAGTTTAGTAAGGTACTCACCAAACCCAACGGTTCTCTCAAAAAGACTGCGTCGAAACATAAAGCAGCTCGGCTGTACAAAGTCCCGTCGTAGTAAAGTACAAATGTCCCAAGGCGGATACTGGATGGTACCTTGCGAGCTACCGAACATGTTTGACCAGCCGTAGACGAAATCAACCTCGGGTCTGCTGGCTAAAACACCCGCAGCCTTTTCGAGCGCGTTTGGACGTAGTTTATCATCGCCATCGAGACACAGAATGAAATCACTCGTTGTCGCCCGGATGCCCCTATTGCGGGCTAACGCTTGTCCACCGTGCTGGGCCAAAATCACCTTGATCCCATGATAGTGACGACTAAGGTTAGCAACCTGTTGGCGCGTTTGGTTTGTCGATCCGTCATCAACCACGACGATTTCTGCTGGCG
>JAZDNR010000036.1:0-15130 GCA_043799475.1 Parcubacteria group bacterium | reverse complement strand
ACCTGCAAAATGTCAGGGGTAAGACCTTAGCCAGTGTCTACAGCTTACGCGCGCGACCTTTTGCTTCGGTGGCAGTACCACTAACTTGGCAAGAGGTTGAACACGGTTTTGCCATCCGCGATTTTACAATTAAAAGCGTGCCTGCTCGTGTCCGTGCTAGCGGCGACTTGTTTGCGCCCACACTCACGAGCAAACAAAACCTAGGACCCGCCCTCAAAAAGCTCGCCAAGTTAGCAGTGTAGCTACGGCCGCCAGACTAATCCCGGCACTTATAACCGGCGCTAACCACCACAGGCTGGCCGTGCCTCGCAAAGCCCCAAGTAATTGAGCGAGGTGCTCAAGAGTGGGCGCTTGCACCAACACCTGCGCAGCGACCTGTTTGAGAGCTGTTCCCCAGCCCATAAAGGCCACACCCAGTCCCGCTGGCGCCAACATGGCCGAGTCACTCACGGGGTCTGCCACAACCATAGTCGCGCTGCGCTGGAGTTGTTTGACATGACGTTCCTTGTGCTGGGCTGTCATACGAGCCGAAACATTTTGTGCGGGAATACCGAGGGTGGCTGCCACCGCGCGCGTGACGAGCGCGGCATCGCCGCTAACTAGCTGCACCTGAGTAATACCGCGTTCTCCTAGAGCCTTAATCAATCCTGTCGCCGAGGGACGTACAACATCTTTGAGAACCAACAAGCCTAGGACTCGCTCGGCGGATGCCACATATATGGTAGTGGCACCCTGAGCTTCGCGCAGTTTAGCCTGCCGTTGCAGCTCGGCCAAAATCGGTACCTCGAGTTGACGCATAAGACCGCTACTACCCACAGCAAAACTATCACCCTCGATAGTGCCGACTTGCCCGAGACTGGCACGTACCTCAACTTGTGTTGGCGCGGGAACAGCTAACTGATCAACCAGTGCACTACGTTTGATAGTGCGGGCGATGGGATGATCACTCTCGAGTTCGAGGGCTGCCGCAACCCGCAGAATATCTTCACGCCGCGCACCTGGGGCGGCTATAACCTCGAGTAAATGAGGCTCTCCCACCGTCAAGATCCCAGTTTTACCAAACACGGCAGTCTGCAAGTGGCGACTACGCGGCACCGCCTCCCAACTCGTGACAAAATAGCCGGCCCGGGCGGCCTTACTTACCAGACGTAACCACATCACTCTACCCAGCAAAGTTCCCAGCCACCACACTCCCGCCAATGCCACCCAGGAGAACAGCACTCGATCATCGGCCATAAACCAAACCAAGATTGCTCCCCCCGACCAGACCAGTTGAATCAGCGCAAGCAGTCGCTCGAGTCGCTGCAACAACGGGGGTAGCTGCGCTGTAACTCGTTTAGCATGGGCATTCAATTGCGCGGTGGTAGTGTCGCTACCGACATTGAGTGCCTCAAGGACTAGACGCGAGGCGGCGTGGCTGCCAGCCACGACTAGTTCTCCCGAGGCAACTGTTTGAGTCTGCCGTGGCCAAAACTGCAGTCGCAGACGTCCCGTATGCGATACCAGACGACCGTCAACCGGAACACGCTCTCCGGGAGCAACTACGACACGATCGTGTACCTTGACGTTGGCATAGGGTTCCAGCTCCTCGCAATTGAGACGCTCGATCCGCACCAGCGCAACCGGCCCTAGGGCTGCTCCGTGGATAAGACGGGTATAGGAGCGCAGCCAGAGGTCCAGCCCGACCACGAGAAGTTCTCCACCTGCCAAGACGAGGGCCGCTTGCCGCGATAGCCCAGATAGTAAAAGTAGTCCAACACCCACTAACAATGTCTGACCGATGCTGGGTCTAAGCTGCTGGATGGCCCGTAGTGCCACTGCCACAGCCGGCAAGAGTGCTAGAACTATTAATCCGTTCTGCCAGATGGATTGTTCCAGCGTGCTCGCGACAAAAGCCAGGACGGCACTCAAAGCAAGCCACGCGACAAAACGCGACGGGGGTCTCACTTTAGAGTTCATGGGCTAAATATAGACGATCGGTAGGTAGATGAACACGATAATCGCCACCAACGCGATCAGTGCCAAAGTCAGTATCCCCGTAATCGAGATGCGGTTGCTCACTATAAAATCGTTATAAGAATCGATCCAGCTACCCTGTTCATCCTTACGCGCAAAGGTAGTAAAGGTGCGGAACGGTCCAAGTAACAAAAAATGTGGCATCACAATCAACTGAATGAGAATACGCAACCCCATGAGCTCCGAGTAGTAATGTGGCGCCGAGACGTCGCGGCGAGCATAAGCCTCCCTTAGTTGCTCAAGGCGATTTCGCAGCCGGCGGTAAGTTTTTACTAGCATCTGGCCGATTGTAACATTGCGACGGCCCTGAGCCGAGGTTTTCCCCATGCTGCTAACAGTTTTATGCGATAACTTGCCCTGCCTTCACAAGTAGTTAAGGATGGGCCTATAGACTAGCGCCATGCGAGTTCTCATTGTCGAGGATGAACCAGAGATTTCCCGCTACATAGAGCGCAATTTAGGGCGTTTTAACTTTGCGGTTGATACGGTGGAAGACGGTCGTTTGGGGCTCTACCAAGCCGCCGTCAATCGCTATGACGTAATTTTATGCGATTATATGCTGCCCCACCGCGATGGAATCAGCCTGACGCGCGAGTTGCGGGATCGTTCGGTGGCCACCCCCCTCCTTATGCTGACAGTAGTAGATGATCTGCAAACCAAGGTGCAGGCTCTCGACGCGGGAGCGGATGATTTTATGTGCAAACCGTTTGCCTTTGGAGAACTGCTCGCGCGCATCCGAGCTCTGGTGCGCCGTCAATCAGCCTGGCAAGGAGATATTTTGCACGTCGATGATTTAACAGTTGATGCCAAGGCTTTTGAGGTGCGGCGCGCGGGTCTGCCCATCAAACTAACCCGCAAAGAGTTTATGCTGCTCGAATACCTGGCGCGTAACCAAGGCCGCGTGGTGCCGCGCGCCGAACTACTCGAGCACGTTTGGGAGAGCAATACTGACCGCTTTACTAATTCGATTGAAGTGCACATTCGCTACCTGCGTAGTAAAATCGATGTTCCCTTTGGCGCCTACTGCCGCCTAATCCATACCGTACATGGATTGGGCTACAAAATGTGCCGACTCTAGGCAACTTCCACAGTACGCTCGCTTTGGGCGACTCG
The DNA here is from genome assembly GCA_043799475.1 of Parcubacteria group bacterium. GTDB lineage: Bacteria > Patescibacteriota > JAUYIX01 > JAUYIX01 > JAUYIX01 > JAUYIX01. The sequence goes on along the minus strand of JAZDNR010000036.1, from coordinate 12,001 downwards.
CTCAATCAAAGCGATGTATCGCGGCAGAATGAACTTCCAATCAAAGCGAGCCGTAACAAGTTGACGACCATTTTGAGCAAAACGAGCCCTTTGCTGTGGATCAGCTAAAAGGCTTTTAACCGCGGCTGCCAATGCCACGTCATCGCGGGCATCCTCATAGAGTAACCCGTTAAAGCCAGAGATAACCGCCTCGGGGATACCGCCCACATTGGCAGCCACAACCGGTACACCACAGGCCAGTGCTTCTAAAATCACGATACCAAGGGACTCGCTGCGCGAAGCATGCACTAGCAGATCAGCCGCCTGGTAGTAGCGCGGCAGTTGCTCGTTAGGAACCGTTCCCAAAAAACGCACTCGCTGGCTGACCCCCAAACTTGCGGCCAGGTTGTTGTAGGACTGCTCTTTTGTACGGCTGCCGCTACCAACCAACATCAGATCTGCCTCAGGAAGTTTAACCAAAGCTCGTAAAAGAGTTGCAATATTTTTATGAGCTGCCAGTTTGCTATTGGCCAGGAGAACAAAGCGACCTTTTAATTGCAGATGCTTACTAAGTTCTCTTTGTAATCCATTAATTTTTGCCGGGACAAAACGCCGCGTGTCAACTCCGGGGTAAATTACTTCGATACGATCCGGATCTACATATGCGGCCAGGTGCGACTTTACGTAGTTACTTACGGCGACAACTGCATCCGCCCCGCAGAGTAGTACCTGCCCCACGGTTTGCATGTAACTACCCACCAGCAGTCGTGTAGTCGGACTATAGAGTGGCCAGCCATGCTGCACTATTACAAAACGTGCCTCGGTCTCTTGCTTGAGCCAGGGCAGGGCGCGTGTTTCGGGATACCCCACACCCGCAAAAACTACTACGTCATACTGCCCCGCATTAATAAAATCTCGGACTTTTCTAAATACCAGTGATGCCGGTCGAACAATACGCAGATACTGCTGGGAGACCAAGGCACCTTGACCGTCCTCATCCCAGGGCATGATCTCTGCCACGTGTCCACGCTCACGCAAGGCCCGCACAACTTCGGTCTCAACTCTAATAATCCCGCTCATCAGGTGGCGGGAGTACCCACTGTGAATAAATGCTACGCGCATTATGTCGCTCTTGTACCGCGTCTACGTCTGCCACGCAAGACAAGGGCCGAGGCAACCCCTGAGATCCCCAAACTAGCCAGACCCGAGAGTATTAGCACCTCAGCACCGGTCTCCGGTGGCTCTGTTGGAACACCCGATCCACTGGCAGTAACAGTACCTGTCCCGTTTCCGGAGATGAGAGTGCCCCCAGCCAGAAAATCATTTTGCGCATTGCGCGGCTGTGCCGAGACTAGTTGGTTAGTACGATTGACTTGTGGCTCGGCTGTGACGAGTTGATTGGTTCGGTTTTGGCTATTATTTGCGGTAATCGGGGTGTTAATTTTATTAGCAGTGTTGTTTGCGACGATAACAGTGTTCACCTTGTTGCCAGCGGCAGGACCACTGTCGGTATTTTCTACGATGTCTACCAGTGATTGACTTTCGACCGGCCCCGCTCCGGTGGTCGCAACATCACTCAGCGACGTGCGCGCTCGCTGACCCGTAAAATAAAAGTACGCCAAAGCACCACCGCCGCCCAGGGCGATAAGTACAATAAGAACCCAATATAACGCTTTTTCTCGGGAAGATACGCCTGCCATGCCTAGACGCAATATACCATTGATCGACATCGTTAACTAGGTTACTATCCGGCCGCACTAACCGCGCTAGCCCGGGTCGGTAGCTCAACTGGTAGAGCAGGGGCCTCTTAAGCCCAAGGTTGAGAGTTCGAGCCTCTCCCGACCCACCAGTTGCCCGGTGGCTTGATACACTTAAGACATGCTCCGGACAAAACCTAACATGTTTAAGTGGCTTATCGGCGTGCTGATCGCGGCGGCTGTTATCGTGTTCGGCCTTAAACCACACGCTACAAACCAGGACCTGGCGCAACTTCCCAGACCTTACTTTGCGAGCGAGCATTCCTACTTTGCGCGCGGTAACTTTTTTAACCTTGATACTGAGCCGACTCTGGACGAACCGCTCGCCAAGCTCCCTCTTGTGCTGGCCCCACCCGAACAAGTCTGGACTGTAGCGGGTACCAACACCGTCTCGCTCAACTGGACCCGTCACCCTCAAGCAACAAGCTACCAGGTGCGCTACCGCCAGCTCCCCCAAGAGCGCTACCAGACCGCGGAGGTAGAGGCACCTTTTTTTACCGTACGTAACGCCACGGCCGATGCGACTTACGAGTTTACCGTAGCGACCAAGCTCGAGGACGGTTCGACCAGCAAGTCAAGTCCCCGCATGGCGGTTACACCCACCGCCCTCACACAGACCACCCGTATCGAGCGTGAGCGGTTTGAGGTCGCGGCTTGGATGCCACCGGGTTGGGAGAACACCGACGTGCAGAGCTCCTTTGAGCGCGGGAGTGGCACGCTCACCGCGATCAATCCCTTTTGGTACAACTTTGGGGCTAATGGCCGACTCGAGCCAAAGGGATCCGCTCGTAACACCGAGGCCATCGCGCGGGCCCACCAAGCCGACATGCGCGTGCTGTTTGCCATCACTAATAACTACGACCCGGCGCGCATTACTAAGCTACTGTCTGACCCGGAGCTACAGCAGCTTTTTACCGAGGACGTGTTACGCGAGCTCGAGCTCTACGACTACGAGGGTGTCGATCTCGACTTTGAAAACGTTTCACCTAAAGATCGCGACGCATTTACTAAATTCTTGATTGCACTCTCAGAAAAAGTGCACGCCAAAGGCAAGGTGATCCAGCTCACCGCCCAACCCAAAAAGAGTGATGCTGACAACTGGAACGGACCGGGTGCTTTGGACCTGAACCAGCTGCGTGATCACATTGATTGGTTCGTCCCGATGATCTACGACTTTAGTACGCAAAATGGTGAACCCGGGCCGATCGCGCCCCTCCCCTGGGTTGACCAAGTGTTGCGCTACTGGACGAGCAAAGTCCCTAAAGAAAAAATATTGGCCGGGCTACCCTTTTACGGTTACGACTGGTCGCTCGCCACAGAGGATGACATCGGGATCCAGTACCAGGACGTACTCAAGATCCAGGAGCGCTACAAAGTCGAGGAGGGTTTTGACCAACAGGCGGGAGAACCTTTTATCAAATATTCAGACGAGGACGGGCCCCGCACGGTCTATTACCAAAATGCCGCCAGCGTGGCCAGTAAGGTGGCGGTTGCTAAGCAATACGGCGTGGCGGGCGTCGCAATTTGGTTGCTCGGTGGTGAGGACCCGCAAAACTTTGAGGCTATTCGTTCTACTACGAGCACCACAATTCGTCTCGTGCAAAAGCCGCTCAACCTCGGGCTTAAGGTTAAGGGGCAGGCGCTGTCGGTCTCACTAACCAAGTTCCCCGAGATCGACCACGTTACTATCCTGTACGGCGCCAAGCCCAATACGCTCTCCGAGAAGCTAGAGAAGCAAACCACGAGCGTAATCCCCATGCCGGAGTTGCACCCCGGTGAGACTCGCTATCTCCAGGGTGTCGCGTATGACAAAGAGGGTCACGAGTTACGACGCTCGGGAATCGCGAGTGTGTCGCTAGAGCAATAAAAAGGAGGCGGCACCCATCGGGTGACCGCCTCACGTCGTTCGTCCAAGGTTTGGACCTCAGGCCTGATTAAGAGTGGCCAGGTCAAGCTGGCGAATATCAACCCCCGCATCGCTCAAGAAGTTGAGGCCGTTGTTGTCGTAGATGGCCTTGGGGGCAACCACTGTGCCAATGCCACTACGCACAATCAATTTGGAGCACATCAGACACGGCTCTGCGTTAACATAGACCGTCGCGCCAACCAGGCTTGGACCACCAGAAGCGTTGTGATTGGAGAGGGCGACTTGTTCGGCATGATAGCAGCCTCGCTCAAGTGAGGTCCCGCTCAAGATCTTCTCCCGCTCGCGCACGCAGCCGATCCCCTCGTGGCACTCGGCGTTGGTGTGGTTGTACCCAAACGATGCAATGTTGCCATCCTTGACAATAACGCAGCCGAACTTGCGTGTACTCCCAAAGTACGAGCCATCCTCCTTACGCAGGTAGGCCCCACTGTTTGGATCGTGCTGGGCCCCACGCAAGCAGTTGGACATGTCGGAGCAGGCAATGGCCACCTTCATGAAGAACTTGTCCCAGCGCAGCTGTTCCTGCAGGTATTCTTTTTCCCCCAGCGCGATGGCGTTGGTCCCGGTCGAACCAAACCCACCCACGTCACGACTCGTCTTAGGCAGTTCTCCCCGCTCGACAAAGCGTGGAATTACCGCCTCGGTAAAGATCAGTTGGGCCACTCGATCGCCGTACTTGACCCTAAAAGGCTTTTTTCCTCGGTTGCGCAGCAGGATCCCGGCTTCGCCTCGGTAGTCTGGATCGATGGTACCGGGCGCGTTGCTGAGCTCGACGTCGAACTTGTTGGCCAGGCCGGAGCGCGGCCTGATTTGGCAGTCGTACGGAAAGTCGACCGCCATGGCGATCCCGGTGCCAAAGAGCATGGCGCCACTAGGTGGAACGGTTGCGGGCAATTCCTGGATGATCGGCCGTTCGTCCTTGTGTCGATCTAGGACATAGTAAACGCGCACGTCATAGCCCACCGCACCAGACGAGGCCCGCTCAGGGGGACGCACGTCCGGGTAACGTTTAGGATGGACTTTTTTGTAACGTATGACCTTCATCGGGCGGTGAATCATCGTGAAGGCTCCTTTCTTTCTTGGAAGAACAGAGGAACTACTGCCAGGCAGCCTACCTAATATGGGCCTAAAGGCAAATCTGCTGCGTTACGTTGACTACTCGTGCGCCGCTCTCTATGGTGAGGACGGTTTGGCGACGTGACTGAGTGGCCCAAGTGAGGGTCTGCAAAACCCTTTACGGCGGTTCGATTCCGCCCGTCGCCTCCACTCCGATTTAGAGTGTTCCCTCGTAAGCGTCTATAACTTTGGGGTACTTACCGCGGAACTCATCGGTAAACTCACACTCATCCATGCAGGTTGGCGTCCACCAATCGAGACTCTCGCCGCGTTTACCATAGAGTGCGCCTTCACTGACCCCGTCATTATAAATGGCATCGTAGAGAAACTCCTGGCCTTCTGTCTCAGGAATCTCGATGTTTACCGTCAGCAACAGGTGGCCTTGGTCAAGGTTATAAGCACTTAAGGGTGCTACAAGTTTTTCTGCGAACTCAGCCTGTAGCGCAGCAAACTCAGACTCGCTCAATAAACCACCGCGCGCATAGACCACAACGGGCAAATCCTCGATCGCAAGTGATGGCACTTCTTCCTTTTGCGACTCTTTTTTTAGTCTGGCCTCAGACTCGGCGAGATCTTCTTTAAGTTTTTTATTCTCGTCTGTTAAGTTAGCAAGCTGTTGCTCCACTTGTTGTTCGACCTGTAATTGCGATTTCACTGAGTCCCTAGAAATCACCCACTGCCAAATAAACAAACCGCTTACCGCCAATAGGAGAACCGCTAGAATAACCACAATAGTTACCCAAAGAGCCGTGTGCGACTTTTTTTGTTGCGTATCAGACATAAGGAAGTTCTACCAGTGTAACACAGGGTTAGTACAAGTAACCCCAGGTCTGGAGTCGATCACTATCCTCCTCCCAACGTTTTCCAATATCGGTGCGGTAGAACATATTCTGGAGAATGATCGATTTTAAGCGGCCGTAGGCTTGATGCCGGGCTTCTTCGACCGTACTCCCAGCACCCGTGGCCACCGCAACATATCCGGTTTGGCCGGCCAGCCGCCAGGCCCCGTCTACCAATTTGACATCGCCCAGGTAAATTCCCTCGGTTCCTTTTTTAAAAATAATCGTTGAATCTTTATAAATGTCCCATTCACTTTTGTCCGTATACGGAAAAGGTGGAACCGCTATCACAACCCCAATCTGGAAACCACGTTTTGTGCGTAGCGGATACTGTTCTCCCCGACTCATGGCATAGAGAAAATCGCCCGTCGCTGAGAGCATTCCTTCCATCTGAATACTCACCGTGGGATAGCCAAAGCGAGAGGTTAATTCAAGGGGGTAGATGCCCTTGGCATTTACAATACAGTTGACATCAATGTAGCCGGTGTAGTGCGCCGCGGCTAGACGAGTTTTAAGCTTAGCGAGCGTTTGTCTAAAAATAGTATTTGGCTCGCACCAATACATCAACGTGCCCATCTCTCCCGTGGAAGGTCCCATATCACCGGGAAACAATTTTTTATGTTCAAAATTAACGCACACGGGTGTGATAAAGTCATTTCCGTCAAAAAATGCACCGACCGCGATCTCGACCCCGGCTGCAAACTTTTGTAACTGGAAGGTTTTAATGCGTTTGGACCAGGCCTTAGCGTTAGACTCAAGTACCTCCAACAAATCTTTGCCCTCTTCTTCGCGACCGATAAAAAGTAGGCCTTTATCCTGACTCGAGATTTCTCCGGAGGGTTTAAAAACGTACCTAGCGGGATTCTCCTTGAGAAACTTTATGGCCGCGGGGAAATTGTCAAAATTCCAGTGTTGCAGAGTGGTCAGGCCGGCTTGTTTCATTTCATCTGAGCCAAACTCGCGGTCTAACTCCAGTCGATCGGTGTAGAGAGAACCGCCCACAACGAGCTTTTTTGCCTTACGCAGCCGGTCAGCCTCGGCGCCAAACCCTACATCATCAAATACCACGACATCCGCCCAATCTATGTGTTTTTTCCAATTATCAACCTTTTCCAAAAATCCATTAAAAACATCGGCATCGCCGCGATCGCCAATAAAGCAGCGTACTTGATGTCCTTCGCGCAAGACCTTCCAAGCTAAGCTCCCGCTTAGCGCCTCGAGTGAGACAAATAAAAACTTTTTCGGAGCGACTGTTTTTTCTCCGTTCATTAGTTTGCGTGCCTATTATAAACCATTTTTACAAAAATAAAAATAACCAGGAGGTTTTTTGCATTATGCGTTAAAAAAAATTGTATTGTTAACTTCTCGCTCTCAATAATCTAATGCTGCCGTATTTTTACTTGGTGCCTGGGGTGGGACTCGAACCCACAAGAGCTTACGCTCAACAGATTTTAAATCTGTCGTGTATGCCATTCCACCACCCAGGCCCACAGGTATGATGCCGCGTGCACAAGCGCCGATCAAGCAGAGCTTTGAACTACGCCTTTTTGGCGGGCCCTGTCGTAGTCGTCTCCTGCTCACGTTGTACTGCCGCACGACCGGAGAGCTCGCGCAGGTAATACAGTTTGGCGCGACGCACTTTGGCCTGTCGCTTAATCTCGATTTTTTCGATCACCGGTGAGTGTAAAAAAAACGTGCGCTCAACGCCCACACCACTCGTAACCTTGCGAACGGTCACGCTGGCACCCGCTTTAGCGCGACGCACCGACTTAAGTACCATACCCTCAAAAATCTGGGTACGGACCTTGCCTTTTTCTAGGATTCTCTGGTAAACGGCTACTGTCATGCCCGAACGAACTTCTGGAATATCCGCCCGTTTGTGTGGCGCCTCGACTCCCTCCACGAGATCCTCGAGTGAAGTTGTTTTGCTAGCTTCTGTCATAGACCGGCGCATGCTAGCCCGCGGCTCGACAGGTGTCAATCCAACCCGCCACACGCTTTACTGTACGAGCCAGTTCTCCCCGATGATTGATAAAGATAGCGTCATACTCTTTAGCCCTTTGCACCTCCCGCCGGGCCGTAGCCAGACGTACCTTGAGACACTCTTTAGTAATAGTCGGCTCCCGCGCTATTACACGACGCTTGAGCTCTGCCAAGCTCTCTGCCGTTACAAAAATTGAGCAAATCTTATACTTCTTTAAGTGCCGGATCTTGGTGAACCCCTTGACATCAAGCACCTTTATCGGGATTTTACCTCGCCGCGTCGGCCACGCCAGGTCAGCGGCCAACGTGCCATACCAAAATCCGTGCACGCGCGCCGTTTCGATAAATTTACCGGCGGCACGCAATCGACCAAATTCAGGGGCACTCACAAAACGATATTCGGAGACTGATGCGAGGCTCGTCTTTTTGCGTTTTCCAGGCGGACGCGTCGTAACACTTGACACAGCGCTTAGGCCTCGATTCTTTTTGAGCAGACGTTCTACTAAGACAGTTTTGCCAGCCCCCGTCGGACCGGATACTACAATCAACAATGGCAGGGACTTTTTCTGTTTAGTCTTGCGCTTTTTCATTGGGAAACTTTTTTAAAAAATCTTTGAGTTCTCGGGGCAACTCGCTTGTAAATGTTAGTTGTTCTCCCGTTTGCGGGTGAACAAAAGTCAGCTCAGTCGCATGCAAAAAATGTCGCGTGAGTCCCGCTGCCCGAGCCGCAGACACTGATTTTTTGGGAGAATAGAGCGCATCGCCAACTACTGGCAGACCAATCGCTCGCAAGTGCACTCGGATCTGATGGGTTCTACCTGTTTTAGGGCGTGCCTCCAATAAAGTGTAGGCTCCGTGTTGTTTAAGAACCCTAAAGTCAGTCGTGGCCGGTCGGTACTGCGCGCGCTCCTCCTCAGGTAAAGTCGCAATGTCCTTGGGATGTCTAGCTCTAAACAGACCTGAGCCGCTGCGCCGTATCGCAAGATCCACCACCTTTGCGTCCCAATCAGGCCGTCCCTCGACTAAAACCAAGTAACGTTTTTGAATGCGATGCTCTTTAAAAGCGCGCTTAAGTTTTTCAAATGCTATCTGCTTGCGCGCCACGACCATAATCCCCGAAGTATCTTTGTCTAACCGATGCACGATGCCCGGTCGCTGCGGATCTTCACCAACTCCCCGTAATTCCGGATAGTGCGCCAAGAGCCATGTAACCAAGGTGTCTGGTTCTCCCTGCTCCGTGGGAGCAGGATGCACGACTAAACCCGCGGGCTTATCCAACACTAATATGTCGTTGTCCTCGTACAATATTCGCGGGGCCGGCATGGGGGCATGGGTTTAATGTGCCTGTCGACCAGTGTAGCATTCGTGGCAGGGCCCGTAGCTCAGTGGTCAGAGCAGGCGGCTCATAACCGCTTGGTCGTTGGTTCGATCCCAACCGGGCCCACCAAATTAGACAACTACGCGCCGCAAGTGCTGCGGAATATGCACCAACAGGTCGTACGGAATGGTCTGGGCGAGTTGGGCGAACCTTGCAATTGAGTTAGCATGTCCCGGGTCACTGCTCAAAACTACAACCTCATCACCAACCTGCACGCCTGGTACATTAGTGACATCTACAGAGGTAATGTTCATGCTAATCCGTCCAAGGATGGGGCAGTCTCGACCGCGGATTCGTACGCTACCCTTATCCGAGAGTCGGCGATCCAGCCCCTCAAAGTAGCCCACCGGAATCGTGGCCACGCGACGCTGTGCCATAACCCGGTAGGTGCAATTATACCCAATACACTCACCTGGCTCCAGGCTACGCAGGGAGGCAACAACTGTCACGAGTTCAAGCGCCGGTCGCAGATCAAGTCGCATTCCTGGAGACGTAATCCCGTAGAGACCCAACCCCACTCGCGCCACATTTGCATCCAAACCTTGAGCAAAAGTTGTACCTGCTGTCGCCGCCACATGGCTGAACCGTAGGTTTGGTAGCATAAAGCGTTGCTTGGCAATGAGTTTATTCCAACGGTCCACTTGCTTGCGGGTGAACTCAGTCTCGGGCCCGTCCGCGTCCGCCAGATGTGTACACAAACCTTCAATTTGAATGTTTGGGTTAGCCTGGATCAGTTGTTGCGCTTGACCCAGTAACTCGGCCGGGATTCCTTGCCGGTGCATACCCGTATCGATTTTGAGGTGGAAGACCCGCGGCACCCGCAAGCCACGACTAATTTGCTCAAGCTGCTCAGGTCCCACGATTGTAAAGGCAACTTTGGGGAGTGAGCGGGCCACAATGTTCGCAAGGGGCGTGTAGCCAATAACTAAAAGTGGCGCACGCACGCATTCATTTCGCAATACCAGCGCCTCATAGTATGAGTCCACCACCATAAAGGGCGGATTCAGTTGATCCATAATCTTGGCAACCGTGACGAGCCCGTGTCCATAGGCATTACTCTTGAGCACCGGGGCTACACACACTCCAGTAAGTTCCCGGGTGAACACTGCGTAGTTGTGCTCCAAGGCAGCCCGTTTGATGCGCACTTTAATTAGCGGCTCATACCTAAAACGTGCTTGTCGCAGACGACGTAACAGTGCTCGCATATCGGCGTATGCTAGCACCCAGGCAGACTAGAAAAAAGTGTGCATCTACGCTAGAGTCCCCAAAGCCGTGGGCGGTTAGCTCAGCTGGTTAGAGCGTTACATTGACATTGTAAAGGTCGTTGGTTCGAACCCAATACCGCCCACCACATTAAAATATCACCAGTGCGCGCACCAGCTAAGCCAGTGCTTCTTTGATTTTGCGAACTACCTCCTCTAGTTTCCAGTCTGTCTTAACAAGATACTCATGCACGCCAAACTTTTCCGCCTCTTCTGCTTTAGCAGTGTCACTCAAGTTGGTTAAAATAATAATGCGTGCCGCGGCACCCCATTTGTCCTCACGCAATTTACGAATCATGGTCATCCCATCCATACGAGGCATAAGCAAGTCGACCAAAAGCAAATCGGGATGATGTGACTTAGCCAGAGACAGTCCCTCTTCACCATTTTTTGCCACCAATACATTAAACCCGGCACGTTGCAGCTTAGTTGTCAACGCTTGAACCAACGGCAGCTCGTCCTCGACTATTAATATGGAGTGATTTTTCATACGTGTTCACGTGCGGCTGAGAGTCGCTTACTACCGGTGCGCTGTTGCATCCCGGTTAACGGAAGCGACACAAAGAACGTAGTCCCCTTGTTCTGTCTTGAGACAAAATGGATCATACCACCTGCCTGATCAAGAATAGACTTTACGATGTACAACCCGAGCCCAGTACCGTCGGTACCCTTCTCCTTAACGTTATCAGCCCTAAAGAGTTTTGTGAATATCAGATGCTGCTGTTTAGCGGGAATGCCGTAACCCGTATCTTTAACCTCAATGGTTATACTATCCTGCTCGAGCTTTTTACCTCCAAAAACTTGACCTTTTTTGGCCTGATCAAGCGTAAAACTAACCGCGCCTTTTGCCGGCGTATACTTAACCGCATTAGAGAGCAGGTTCTGAAAAATAATACTTATCAGGTTAGGATCTGCCGGGAGAACAGGAAGTGCCGGATCATATTTTTCACTAAGCCTTAAGTGCTTCTCACTAATTTGGTGCTCCAACTCTTTAAGCACCGTCTTGGCCTGCTCAGCCAAGTTAGTTGGGATGGGTTCAACTGAAAAAGTCCCTAGCTCCAAACGCGAGACGTTAAGTAGCGCGTTAACTAACTCAACCATGCGCCGATTAGCGTCATAGACCTCTTGGACATAGAGCTTTTGATCGGCCTTAAGTACACCGGCATCGCCGCTTAGTAACATCTCCGTGTACCAGCTCACCGTCGAGAGTGGAGTACGTAGTTGGTGTGAGGCCAGTGATACAAACTCTGTTTTAACCCGATCAATCTCCGTCTCGATGGTCACATCCATAAACACAACAATACCTCCCACGGGTTGTTTGTTTACCAAAATAGGCGAAGCGGTTACTGACACAGGGAACTTTGAACCGTCCGCCCGCGTGTAGTACTGTGCGCGTCTACTGCTAACCACGCTCGCAGTCGCAAGCGCGCGCTCCAGCACGGTTTCGTTGACTGGAGTTGCTTCTCCCTGCTCATTGGTACTGGGGAGAACCTCCGGCCAAAGCTTGCCTCTTAGCTCGGTTAGTGTGTGACCAACGAGCTGTTGGGCGACTTGATTAATATACTCAACACGTCGGTTTTTATCAGTGACTACAAGTCCTTGACCTATGCTTGCAAGAATCGCTTCGTCTTTAGCTTTTTCGGCGACGAGTTTGTGCTTCTCGCTTTCAAAATCCTCGAGTACATTGAGCATGGCGCGTTTGGTAATGCGTAGCTCCTGCAAATTTTTGTTGAGTTCCCAATCTTTTGTCTGGAGAACTT